>CALCGG010000091.1 GCA_937900945.1 uncultured Sulfurimonas sp.
AACCACTCTTTAAATATACTCTCATTTAATTTTTGTGTTATAAGGAAACAGCGCTGAAGTCTTTTCAAAATCTTGTTTTACTTCAAAACCTTTACCGTCTCAAAGCGTTGGGATTTGAATATACGGACCCATTTTCTGTTAATGAAAAAAGTGCCTATGAAGTTCCTCTTAGCCTAGAACAGTTATCCAGCAATATCTCTACATGTCACCTTTGCGATTTAAGTAAATCACGATCTCAAAGCATGAGTGGCTATGGAAATCAAAATGCTGACCTCATGATAATAGACTTTAGTGTTTCATCAAATGAAGACAGTACTAATTCTTACTTTGTCGGTCGCTCTGGGGAAACCTTAAAAAATATGTGTGAAAATGTTTTGGAACTAAAACAAAGTGAAGTCTATTTCACACATGCCGTAAAATGCAAGCCATTAAATTTAAATGTTCCATCTGAATCTGAATGGAATTCTTGCAAATCCCATCTTTTCGCACAAATTGAATTTGTAAAGCCGAAGGTGATTATAACTTTAGGAAAGGATGCTTATGCTAAAGTTACCGGTGAAGATGAAAACTTTGAGAGTGTCAGAGGACATGTTATAGATTTCAAAAACTATAAGCTAGTACCTATTTATCATCCTCAATATTTACTACGAAATCCTGAACTAAAAAAAATTACATTAAATGATTTAAAAACTATAAAGAGATGCTTATGAAAAAACTACTATTTCTGCTTTTTCCACTTGTTCTATTTGCAAAAAGCTATTTAATATCCGATATTCCTCTTCCAAGAGCATATATACAAAATCTGGACCCATATCCATGTAGTGAGTCTTGTCTGCAAGAGTATCTTGATAATGGTATGATTTTTTCATTTTTAGCGCATGCAGAGAGTAAACTTGAAAATGAAGATCAAGAACAGTTGAGGATGATGCACATCTCTATCTTAAATCTTGGCCCTACAATCAAAACTGACACCATACGCATAGCAATGCTGCTTCCATACAAAACTATTGGCAAATATACAGCCTCTACAACTAATGCTGTCTTTGCTTATCTTATTGCCAAAAACCGCTCTTTTGAACTTAAAAGTTATAAGATAGAAAATGAAACAGTTGAAGATATACAAAGAGCAATCTCTGAGATTCAAAATGATGGCTTTTCTTATGTCATTGCTCCATTAACACAGATGGGGGCAGATGCTGTTTTATCCATACACCCTCAGGTCAATATTTACTTTCCGACTATTCATAAAAACAATCCAGAAAGCATCACGCCATATCTATACTACGGCGGCATAGACTATATGGCTCAAAGTGATTTACTGCTCAAAGAGGCAGTTTCACCCCTTGTGATTTTTTATGACAGTTCTTCTATAGGATATCAATTATCATCTTATGCGGAAAAGAAATTTAAAGAAAATCCAGAAAATAACACAGATGAGATTTTAAACTACGATAAAAAAGTAATAAAATATTCTATCCCGACAAGAATAACAAATTTAGAAAAGCAACTTAAAGAAAATGAACATATAAATCAGGGTTCTTTTTTCATTAATACACCTATAGTTAAAACAGGTATGATAATGTCTCAATTAACCCTGTATGATGCAAATGCAACAAACATATTATCAACACAGATAAATTATGATCCGCTTTTACTTTCCATGACACAATACGACGATAGAAAAAACATGATAGTTGCAAATTCCATTACAGAACATAATAACGTCCTCACAGAAACGAATGAACTGTTAAATAACGATATTGTATACGATTGGATAAACTATACTACGACGGTAGGTATTGATTACTTTTATAATTTAATAACAAAAGACACTCAAGCATACACTATTCATATGCAAAACAACCAAATGATTTACAACATAGAACTTCTCAGGCCGTCTTTATCCAGATTTGTAAAGTATACTCCAACACTATACCAAGATACGCAAGAGTGATAGCAGAGTTTTTCTGATAAATTTAATTTTCAGAAAACTTTTTATAGATGGCTTTAACTTCGTCTATAGAGTCTACAAATAAATCTACCAGCTCAGGGTCAAAATGTTCCCCTTTTTCCTCTATAAGCAGGTTTAACGCATCTTCAAAACTCCAAGCCTTCTTATAAGGACGAACTGAAGTCAAAGCATCAAATACATCTGCGATAGCAACTATGCGAGCATAAATAGGTATTTCCTGCTTGAGAATCCCAGCCGGATATCCTTTGCCATTATACTTTTCATGATGACCTCTAGCTATAACTTCCCCAGCTTGTAAAAAGATATTTTCTCTCTTTGACAATATATTTGCACCGATAGTGCTATGATTTTTCATGGTCTCAAACTCTTCAGATGTCAACTTGGCAGGTTTTAACAAGATATTGTCTTCTATACCGATTTTACCTAAGTCATGAAGCGGTGCAGCATAATAGATAATCTCTTGTTCTCTTTTTGATAAACCTTTTTTTTCAGCAATAAGCTTGGAATAATGAGATACTCTCGCTATATGACTCCCTGTCTCCGGATCTTTATACTCAGCAGCTCTGGAAAGGACTTCCAACGCTTCGTATTCACTCTTCTTAAGTGCTGCAGTTGCATCATCTACTTTCATTCCTAGTATCTTGTTAAAATCTTTTGTAATTTTTAACGCTGAACACACTTCTAAAATATTTTTTAGGCGCAGTTTAAATGTAAGTGGAGATATTGGCTTTTGTAAAAATTCAGTGACTCCGCTTTTTAAAGCTTCTACCATCATCTCTTTGTCGTTATTTGCCGTAACCATAATACTTACAACATCCGGATAAAGCTCTTTTACAGATTTAAGAAGTTCTATGCCATTCATCTCAGGCATATTATAATCTACAATTAAAGCATCACAACCATGCTCTTTTACGAACTCCAATGCTTTTTTAGGCTCTGTAAAAGTTTTATAGTTTTTATACCCGCCCTGCTTTATTAACTCTTCAAATAACATAGTATTTACCATCTCATCATCAACTATGACTATGTTTACATTATTAAGCATCTTTCAACCCTTTATTTAAACTTTTAAAATAATCCTCTATTGCATGTATCTCATCATGATAATCTTTCAGCACATCCTCTCTTGTATTTTTTTCAATCTTTTTTATAATGTCATAAACCAAATTCAATGAGAAAGTACCCACAGAACCCCTTAATTTATGTGTAATATTCAGTATTCTCTCTTTATCTTTAGTTTCCAATGCATTTTTAAGTTCTTCGATGCTTATACGCATACCTTCATCCAATACATTCAATAATCTAAGTGCCACAGAATCATCTACTTCTAAATTATTTTTTATATTTTCGATAATCGATTTCATATCAAACGGAATACTTTTTTGCTCTTTAATTGTTAATTTTTCTACAGATTTGGATGAGTACTTGAGCAAGATATTTTCTAAAATATGGATATCTATAGGTTTGCTTACATAATCATCCATACCAATAGCCAACAGCCTCTCTTTATCACCCTCTATTGCATTGGCAGTTAAAGCTATAATCGGTACATGGTAGTCTAATGCTGAGCGTATCTTTTGGGTCGCATCTATACCATTCATAACCGGCATATTTACATCCATAAAAATAATGTCATATCTGTTTTCTATAGCCTTATTTACAGCTTCTTGACCATCAACTGCAAATGTGAGATTTACATTTTTGTATCGTGCAAATATAGACTCGATGAGCATTCTGTTAATATCATAATCTTCAGCAACCAATACATTGAGTTTTACATATGACATATCATTTTTATGCTCATGGGATACCAATCTCTTTTGCATCTTAGTGAGTAAGAAGTTATACAAGTTTGAACCAAATCCTCCATCTAAAGCTACATCGATATAATTCAAGTGATTTGATTTCATATTGCTTATACAGATTATTTGATCTTTAGGTAAAGTCTCCAGCATCTTTATTGTCATATTTTCTTCAAACAGCAGCACTATACTTTTATCAGAGATCAAATCATTTACATCTTCAGGCTTTGACACAGTGTAATCCAAATTAAACGATTGTAATGTATCTTCAACCTTTGACAATTTATAAGAATCGGTATCTATGACTATTAACGCATAGTTATCAAGGAAACTTTTTAAAGTTTTTGTTTGATTGCATTTTTGGAACTCTATTTCAAAATAGAACTTGCTCCCTTTTCCCTCTATACTCTCAACTTTTAACTCTCCGCCAAAAGCTTTTACTAAATCACTGCTTATACTCAGTCCAAGTCCTGTCCCGCCAAATTTTCTTGTTGTTGTATCATTTGCCTGGGAAAATGGCTTAAAGATTTTTTCTTGTTTATCTTCAGCAATTCCGATACCGCTGTCTTCTACGCTAAACATTAGGGTTTGATAGTTGCCATTTGTGGATAAAAGCTCTGTTTTAAATGTAACATTACCGTGTTCAGGTGTAAATTTAATAGCATTTGATATCAGGTTCACAAGTACTTGTTTTAAACGGGTAGAATCAGTATATAAGCACTCAAACATTTTTATATCAAATACATTTGCATAATTGATTGATTTTTTAAGCGCCATATCTTTTAAGAGTTCATGTACTGTTGTAAACTCTACAAAAGGGTTTATTCCTACTTTTTCCAGTTCTATCTCTTGATGTTTGATTTTTGAAAAGTCTAAAACATCATTGATAATAGTCAAGAGCGTTTTTGTTGATTTTGTTATCAAATCAACATACTTGTTTTGTGTCTTATCCAGTTGAGTCTCTCCAAGTAACTCAGAAAAGCCAAGTATGCCGTTCATCGGTGTTCTAATCTCATGAGACATGTTGGCTAAAAAAATTGTTTGCGCTGCTTCAGCATTTTCAGCCTTTTGTCTTGCATGTTCGAGTTCTGTTATATCATTAAAAGTATTTACAAGATAGATATTTTTTTTATATTGTATCTTTTTGGATTTGACGGAGTAGATTCTTTCATTTGCATCTTTATCTATCATTAAGGCTAAATGTATTTTATCTGGTTCTTGAAGCACCGGTTCAAGCCATGTTTTAGACAGTCTTTCAGGTTTTAAAAATCCCTCTTTTTCCACAAACAAGTCACATATACACTCATGCACACTTAAAAAATCTGCCAAGTCTTTATAATCAAAATATCTAAAAAATGCTTTATTCATTGTATCTATCTTAGTACCCTTGGAAACCATTACAATATTTTCTTCATTATCAAGTATCATATTTGAAAAAGCAACCTGCTCCTCATATGCCCTTTTACTCTCAACAAGGCTTGTAACATCTTCCCTTATCGCCATATACTCGACGACGTCTCCATCGAAATTTTTTATAGGAATCATATTACTTTTTACATAGTATGTATTCCCATTTTTATTTCTATTTGCAAACTCCCCACTCCAAATCTTGCCCTGCTTGATAGTAGCCCACAACTCTTTAAAAATATCAGAAGGAGTATCAGGATGGCGAACTATATTGTGTGATTTTCCTATGAGTTCTTGTTTACTGTAACCGCTAATCTTCTCGAAGTTATAGTTTGCATAAGTAATAACACCTTTTAAATCTGTTTTTGAGACTATCAGAACACTGTTTACTGCACTTAAGTACTCATCTAAACTAGTTTTAGTTGCTAGAAGTTTTGTTTCATTTTCCTGCAATTTTTTTGCCATATAATCTACAAGATTAAATGTTGCATCTTCCGTTAAAGATTTTTCTATAGTTTTATCTTTTACGGTCTCTATCTCTACTGCTCTTTTTTTAGTGCCTTTTTCATTTAAAAGCAATACAGTCGTGGTGATATTGAGGAGCATTACATTATTATCTGAAGAGTAAAACTCCCCGTATGTAAAGAAACCGGCAGTTGGAGCAATTGAGTTTAGCTTTTTAAAACCTTTTTCTAAACTTGAGCCTAAAAATCGTTTTCGTCCGGCACATGAATAGATAAAAGCAGCTTGTATTTGATTAGAGGATAGTTTTTTATTATCCATCGGTTCATACATGTTCACAAGGTGTGAGCTGCCGACTCCAAACTGAACTTCATCACCCTCGTTTAAATCTCCGGCATACAATATGCTTCCATCATCTAGCTTTGCTATCATAGACCTTGCTATTAGAGTGTCTTTCTCTTTTTTAATTAAGGGAAACTCAACAGCAGACACAGGAAAATCCGCTACAATCTCTTCCCCAAGAATATCCTTATAAACCTCAAGTACAGGAGTATTGTCTATCTCATACACTCTGTTTTTTTCTGATTTGCTTATCTTAAAAACCGGTCCGACTGCGCGCCAGCCAAGGTTATAGTCTTGATACACTTCAAGATCTTCTCCGCACAAGCTGACAGCTACAGCTCCACCGCTGAAAACTTTATCTTGATATATTGTAAATGTTTTGGCAAAATTATAAAGATCACCTGCCATACCACCAGCTACTACGATATCTTTACCAAGAGAGCTATTTATACCATGTAAATAATCATCTCCGTTATGTATGATGCCATCTGAGTAAGTGATTATACATTTTGTATCGCTTGAGGAAAGTTTAGATGCTATTTTGACACCCAAATCATATGAATCTTCACCTATGAGATAAGTGCTTTTTATGGATGTTTTTTCAAAGATAGAGATACTTAAAGCAGAACTCTCTTCTTTCATGTTTCCATCTATAATTTCACCAGCAGTTGAAGTACCGATAAGAGTAGCATTTGGTAAAATTTTTAATATTTTTTTTACTTGCTTTTTTACTTTTTCTTCGTCCAGTATGGAAGTGAACATTTGTATTAAAATTTTATGGCTGAAGTTGTTTACTGCATTGTCTTTTAAAAAATGATTGAAATCAGTTTTATTGTCATATGTATAATTTAATTGAATCACTTTATGTCCATAATATAAGATTTTAAAATATTATATTATATCATAAGATTTAAATTATCATGTTAACGAACAGTATAAAAAAATATTATATACCATTAAAGAGGGCTGACAGGAGCTCTTTTGTGCCTTTATCTATCTTTTGAGCCTTCCCTTCAAAAGTGATATACGCCAAAGTTATCTGCATCTCAAAAAGTTTATTTTCATCTTTAACTATTGTCTGTTTTAGCACAAATGAAGCAGCTCTCATTTCTACAAGTTCAGTATGCACTTCAAGCAAATCACCCAGTTTTGCACTTAAAGAATAATCCGCTGTCAATTTCTTAACCACAAAGTGACCGGACTCTAAAACAGGAGTTAGCCCCCTGTTGAAAAAAGCATCGCTCCTGGCTCTCTCACAAAAATTTAAATAATTTGAATAGTAAACTATCCCGCCCGCATCTGTATCTTCATAATA
>CALCGG010000092.1 GCA_937900945.1 uncultured Sulfurimonas sp.
CAGTAACATGGCATATATCATTGCTCAACATCTCTCTCCAACTTATAAAAGTCTTATGGTTGAGCTTTTGGCAAAGGGTACTGAGCTTGAAGTTCTTGCAGCAACGCATGGCTTGACTATTAAAGCCAATACTATTTATGTGTGTCCCCCGAATGAGAACATTTTTGTTGAAGACGACATGATTTTGTTAAGTAAACCTAAATCTAATATTCATGGACCAAAACCTTCAGTGGACCTTTTCTTTGAGTCATTAGCTGAAAATAAAAAAGAAAAAAGTGTCGGAATTATCCTTTCCGGAACCGGAAGTGACGGAAGTCGTGGAGTTCGTGCCATAAAAGCCTCTGGTGGATTTACAATCGTTCAAGATCCACAAACTGCAAAATATGACGGGATGCCAAACTCTGCAATCAACACAGGTACTATAGATCTTATTTTAACTGCTGACAAAATGGGTTCAGAACTTACCGATATTTTGAGTTATGTTGGTAAATCGATTATTCCAAAATCTGGAAGCGCCTCAACAAATGTATATAAAAATATTTTAAATAAAATCAAGGATGTCAAAGGGGTAGATTTTAACCTTTATAAGCCTAGTACTATTGAGCGTCGCATTGAGCGTCGCATGGTCGCATTAAAGATTGTAACTCTTAATGATTATCACGATTTTCTTGTGCAAAACTCTGGAGAACCGGAAGCACTTTTTAAAGATATACTTATCGGCGTAACCTCATTTTTTAGAGATGGAGATTCATTCTCTGTGCTGAAAAATCAGCTCCAAGAATATTTAAAAGACAAAGATAATACTACAATCCGTATTTGGGCTCCAGGATGCTCTACCGGGGAAGAAGCTTATAGTTTATCGATGATGATAAGTGAGATTTTAGGTGCAAAAATCGGACACTATAAAGTACAGATCTTTGCTACAGATATTGATGAAAATGCACTCCAGTATGCAAGAAAAGGACTTTATCAAGAGAGTGCATTGGTAGGTTTGGATAAAACACTAAGGAATAGATACTTCACAATCAAATCAGAACATTATGAAGTGATTAAACCCATTCGTGAAATGGTGATTTTTTCCCGTCATAACATTCTTAGAGACCCCGCTTTTTTACGACTGGACATGATTGTGTGCAGGAATCTTCTTATCTATTTTTCACAAGAGTTGCAGAAGAAGCTTTTCCCAGAGTTTCATTATGCACTCAATGACAATGCATTGCTTTTTTTGGGTAAAAGTGAATCAGTAGGGCACTTTCAAAGCTATTTTAAGACAATGGATAAAAAGTGGAAAATTTATCAATCAAATTTTTTAGGTAGAAAAGAACCACCGCCAACTGTGCAATCGTATGAAAGAGTTGATTTAATAAATAGCACAAAAATTATTAGTGAGCTTAAAAAACCCACTATAAATGATGTAGTTACTGATTATGTAAATGAATACATCATCCCTATGTGAATTGTGATTAATGACAATATGGATATTGTGTATGTTAAGGGTAAAAACCCATATCTTATAAGACCAGACGGCGAGCAAAGTCAAAATATTTTTAAAAACATCAATACTTCGCTCAGCATAGAACTCAGAGCGGCACTTCATGACAGCACTAAACGAAATGGCATGGTTAAGTCGAATTTTCAAAAAGTTGTACTGCTTGATGAAGTGATTCGTTATGTCCGTGTAACTGTTGTTCCCATGAGCGAAAAAAGCAGGGGTGGTTTAAGCCTTATCTGTTTTCAAGAAGAAGACAGTGAAAACTTTAAAAGCTTTGACACAAAAACTGTAAATAATGAAAGTTCACATACTAAAGAGTTGGAATTTGAGTTAGCAAAAGCTAAAGAATATCTCCAAACAGTTATAGAAGAGCTTGAAACAAGCAATGAAGAGATGCAAAGTCTCAATGAAGAGCTTCAAAGTTCAAATGAAGAGTTACAAAGTTCCAATGAAGAACTTGAGACAACAAATGAAGAATTACAGTCTACAAACGAAGAACTTCAAACTGCCTATACGGAGCTTCGTACGATATATGATGATAAAGAAGAGGCAGGTAAGGAAATTGTATTTTTAAATAAACAATATGAACAAATCAATAATCGCCTTGAAACAGCACTCAAAGGTGCAGAGATGGGAATATATGATTATCATATTCCTATTTTAAAAGAAGATGTTTGGAGTGAACAATGGGCTGGGATACTTGGATATACTCAGGGAGAATTGCCTCATGATAAAACAAATATGATAGATTGGATAGATGAGCGTGTTCATCAAGATGATTTGGAAAATTTTCACAAAAGATATAAAGGTTACATAGCAGGAGTGGTTGAGAATTGCCGAGTTCGTCTTAGAATGAAGCATAAAAAAGGAAACTATATATGGGTGGAAAATTTTGCTATAGCATCTAGAAGAGATGAACAGGGTAAAGTGTTGCATACCGTTGGAACGATGAAAGATATTACCGAAGATATAAATGCACAACTATTATTGACTCAGAGTAAAGAGCGTTTAAGTTTAGCCACAAAGTCGGCAAATATTGGTTTGTGGGAGATGAATTCTTTTGATAAGGGTGTTTATTGGGATGAGCGCTCTTATGAAATCTTTGGAGTTGAGCTTGGCACAGAAGTGACTTTTGAACTGTTGAAGAAGCTAATCCATCCAGAAGATTTGGAAGTGATACATAAAGATATGAATATAGCAATTCAAGAAAAGCGCCTTCATAGCAGTTTGATTCGCATTGTGAAATCTGGCACTGAGATAATATATGTGCAAGGTTCAGGCAACCCTATATTTAATCAAGACGGTATCTTTAAACAAATGATAGGAACATACATTGACATAACTGAGCATATTGTAAAAAATAGAAAAAAATATCCAGGGATGATTTAGAATGAAAAAAGAAGAATATGAACGATTAAAAAATTTAGCACTTAGTAAATTGGAACATACTCATCTCGGCTTTCCTGAAGATATTTATGAAAAAAATATTGAGGAGCTTATTCAGATAAATGAGATTTATCAAGCTGAACTTGAAGCCCAAAATGATGAGCTTCAAACAAATGTCTTTAATCTGGAAGAGGCTCAAAATGAGCTGGAAATTCTTTTTACGCATGCACCGATTCCATATATGCTGATGACGAGTAAATTTAATATTATACGAGCAAATGAAGAAGCATTAAAGATGTTTGGTTCACAAACGTTTTTTTCTAAAAATGTTCCTTTTTACACACATTTACATAAAGGGTATATCACCACCTTTTTAGATTGGATTCACAATGAAGAGAGGGAACATCTTCCCTTGGAGATGCTTCTTAATACAAAACAAGGACTACGCTATTGTGCCTTGCATTATCATAAATGGTCTATCCATGAAAGTGATACATTTTTACTCTCAATCATAGATGTTCATGCGCAAAAAGAGGAAAATGATAGATTTAAAGCACTTTTTGAAAATACCCAGCAAGGAATAGTTTATTTAGCTGCAAATAATACCATTGTTGATTTAAATGCAACGGCATCCGAGATTATTGGTGATAGTAAAGAAAATTGTATTTTAAAAAAACATGCAGATTTTAACTGGAGATTTGTTGATAGTGATGAAAAATCAATTTCCATAGATGACTTGCCATTTTCTAAAGCTTTACAAACTAAAGAACCCCAAGAGCCATCTGTGTATGCAATATATAGACCTAAGTCGCAAACTAAAATATGGCTAAGAATGGAAGCCATGCCGCATTTTATCCCCCAAAACAAAGAACTGAAGGGTGTGTTTTGTATCTTTACCGATGTTAGCAAAGAATACAGTTTAAACCAGGAATTGAACCAGCAGTTAGAGAATTTTAAAACTCTTGGAAACAATATTCCCGATGTCATAATGAGAGTTGACCATAATCAAAATATCTTGTTTCTCAATAAAAAAGGGAGTGATTTTTTTCAGATAGGAACTGACAAAACTGAGAATGTAATATTATGTGATTTAGCTATTTTTAAAACAAAACAAGCTGAAAATATTTGTACAATTTTCAAAGATTTAGAGAAATTAAATGATCCTATTACCTATTCTCTTAATTATAAAACAGATAAAAAAAATAAAAATTACTTTATCCGTGTAATTCCTGAACAGACAAATGATTCAAAAAAAATATTTTTAATCATTATTGAAGATATAACAGAGCGTGTAGAATCGGAAGATATGTTTAATCAGCTTTTTTACAATGCTTCGGATGCTATTATCTTAACAGACCATCATACTGGAAAAATAATATCAATAAACTCAAAAGCTCAGAAGCTTCTTGATCTGGATGATAAAAATTTAGAACAATACTCATCAGATACTATTTTTGAAGCATTTAAATCAAAAGATGACTATGTAAATCATATAGATTCATTAGATAAATTTGGAATTGACAGTTATGAGGCGACCAGAACGCTTTTTAATAATGAGAAACTCTATCTAAAAATTTATTGCACTCTCATTGAAATCGGGGAAGAAACTTATCATCAGTCAATCGTACATGATCTTACAGAACATAAGATACTTGAACTCCAATTAAGGCAAACTTCAAAAGTATTTGAACATACAACAGAGGGAATTTTAATAACTGATTTAAAAGGTTCAATTATTTCTGTAAATGATGCTTTTTCTAAGATGACCGGATATAAAAGTGCAGAAGTTATAGGTAAAAACCCATCAATATTGCAGTCTGGAAGGCATGATAAAAGTTTCTACGACAAAATATGGAATGATATTAAAAATCAAGGTGTATGGAAAGGTGAAATTTGGAATAAAAAGAAAAATGGAACTATCTATCCGGAATGGCTTGCAATATCTCCAATATATGATGATAATGAAAAAGTAATACAGTATGTTGCTATTTTTTCTGATTTTTCTGAGATTAAAAAAAATCAGAACAAACTTGAAGAACTGGCTAATTATGACCCTTTGACAAGACTTCCAAATCGCTTATTGCTGCATGAGCAGATGAAGCAGATGGTGAAATTATCAAAACGAAATAAAAATCAATTTGCTGTTTTATTCATTGACCTGGACCGCTTCAAACAGATTAATGATACACATGGACATGGCACAGGTGATGAAGTGTTGAAGATGACGGCCAGGAGGATACAAAGTGTATTACGGGAGACAGATATAGTTGCACGTTTAGGCGGTGATGAATTTGTTGTTGTGATAACAGATATACAAAATATTGAAAATGCACATATGATTTCCCAAAATATTCTTGATAAATTACAAGAGAAATTTACAGTCTATGACAGTGAACACTATATCAGCTGCAGCATCGGTGTTAGCATATATCCTAATGATACCGTAAATGATGATATAGACATTTTACTGAAAAATGCTGATATTGCCATGTATGAGTCAAAAACAGCCGGTAAGAACAGCTACCACATGTTTTCTTCTCGTATGGCAGAGACTGTTAAGACACTTTCAGCATTACATAATGACTTGAACAAAGCATTAAATAATAATGAGTTTTACTTGGTATATCAACCTCAATATGATGTAGTTAAAGATGAACTCTTGGGGTTTGAGGCACTGATTCGCTGGAAACATGCCACTAGGGGAGAGGTAGGTCCAGATAACTTTATACCGTATACGGAAGAATCAAAACTCATTATTCCTATAGGAAAGTGGATACTTGAGCAAGTTCTTGTGGACAATCAAGAAATAAAAAAAGTTCTCAAAAGTGATTTTACAATTGCGGTAAATGTTTCACATGTGCAGATGAATCAGGATTTTGTAAATACGCTGGAATTATTAGTGAAACAACATAAAGATTTTGCAAAAGTTATTAAGATTGAAATAACTGAAACATCAGTTATGAAAAATATAAAAAATACGCAAAGTATCATTGGACAAATAAAAGCAATGGGCTTTAAAATTTCATTGGATGACTTCGGTACCGGCTATTCTGCACTTAATGCGATTAAGACTCTAAGAGTGGATGAGATTAAGATAGACAGATCATTTATAAAAGATGTTCCAGGGGATAAAGATGATGAAGAACTCGTCTCAGTTATCATAGCTATGGCAAAGGTTATGAAAAAAAGTGTTGTAGCAGAGGGTGTTGAGACAACAGATACAAGAGATTTTCTGATTGAAAAAAAATGTCCTATTATCCAAGGCTACTTGATTGGAAAACCACTGCCTTTAGATAAAACTTTGGAGTATATAAAGAAGATTAAAGGAACCGTTCAAAAATCTGTGCTAGCACCCAGTAGTTCATAGAATTGTATCATAAGTTTAAAGCTATTAAAAAGTCTTGTTATTGAATTATGAAGATTAATATAATCCCAAATATTAATATGTT
>CALCGG010000093.1 GCA_937900945.1 uncultured Sulfurimonas sp.
GATATCTCTTCAAACATTGGCTCCAACACAGTTAAAATCTCTTCGGGGGTTATATTTCTCTTATCAACATTTGCAAATATTGTTTTCACTATGGCACCATTTAGCTTATCTATTTTTTCATAGTCTCTCATCTTGATAATTTCTGCAATATCTGTTAACTTAACAAATCTTCCATCTGCTAGAGGTATGCTGAAATCTAGCAAAGTCTGAGTTTCATCTTTGTATAAATCTTCTGTTTTTATCTCCATGACACCTCTGTCATTAAAGGTATTTGACTTACGACTTTGCAAAAAATATTCACTTAAGAGTTTTGCAACAGAGCCTTCACTGAGGCCTAAACTCTCTCCGTAGGAGTTTATTTTTATCTTATACTCCATTTTTCCATAGTGGATATTATCGCTAAAATTTGAAATACCCTTTATTGTCGCAATCTTGTCTTCGAGTTTTTTTATAGCAACTTCCAGTGCAGCGTCATTGCTTCCTGATAAATTTATCTGTATATCACTGCGAATCAATCCTGGCTTATCTTCTGCAACACCGAGTTCCACCATTTTATATTTATCTCTATATTTTTCAATTATCTCTCTCACTCTAGGGGAGAGTTCAAAAGTTTTCTTTTTTCTGATTTTTTCAGGATTGTTAAAATCAAATGAAAAATTTAAAGCTGGATTTATATACTTATTCATCCAGTCTTGATCTTGAAAATCATACAGCTCCAAAGTGATATACAATACATTGTTATTTAGTTCAGTCTCACCGGATAAACTTCTTCTATATCCACTCGTTGATGAACTTGACTTGATAGACAACTCCTCTGAATGATTCATTAAGTCCGCTTCTATCTCTTTTGCTATTTTAAAAGTATCTTCTATGGGTGTATTCATATCCAGTTTTGCAGATATATAAAGGTTACTCCCGTCAAAATTTGGAAAAAACTGAAATTTCATTGATTTTGCAGTTAGAACTGTTAGAATTGGAATCAAAACCAAAAAAATTATTAAAAATGTTTTTTTATACTTTATATGAAAATGAAGTGTTCTTTCATAGAGATTTTGAAAAGGTTTCCAATCTATAAGATTATTGCTTTTTTTTAAAAACTCTGTAGCATGAAGTGGCAAAAAGAAAAAGCTCTCTAGAAGTGAGCCAAATAAAATCATAACAACAACGATTGGTACTAAAATCAAAAATAGTGCAATTTCTCCATGTAACATAAATATTGGTAAAAAAGCAGCGGCAGTCGTAACAGTCGCCAAAGTTACAGGCAGCATCATCTCTTTTACACCACGCAAAGCAGCTTCTGCGTTATTCATGCCATCATCTATATGCCTCTGTATATTTTCACTTACAACTATGGCATCATCTACAACTATACCTATAACTATAAGTGCGCCCAGAAGTGAGACTATATTTATAGAATACCCCAGATGATAAATAAATAAAAGTCCTATTATAAATGAAAAGGGAATTCCAATTGCCACGATAAAAGCGATACGAAAGTTTATAAGAATATACATAGATAAAAATACTAAAATAAGTCCAAGCATCATATTTGATACTACGGTATTTAAACGGTCTTCAATTGGTTTGGAGCTGTCTTGATAAAAATCAAAAATAACACCCTCATAATTTTTACTTATCTTCTTAACATAAGCGCTAAGCTGTTTTGACAACTCTATAGAATTTCCTTTCTCTGACTTAGAAAGCACAAGAGTTAATGTAGCATTATTGTTAAAAGTTGATAAAGTATTTGTTTGAGGATATTGTATTTCTACATCTGCTATGTCACCGAGCTTTATATACTTAGAGTCTATTTCAAGTATGCTCTGCTTCCATCCTTCTACATCAGATTTTCCGTTTACGGTTGAGATAAATACAAAGTTTCCTCTCTCCTCAATGTCGCCTATAGGAAAGATGTAAGATAAATTTGAGATAGCTTTCGTAACACTTGATGGATTTAACCCATAAGCTAAAACAGCTTGTGAATTAACTTTTATAGTCACTTCTTCATCCGAATCTCCACGGATTTCAATTTCACTTATATACTTGATTTTTGACAATTTAGATTTCACATCTTTAGCAACTACGGTCAACTCGCCTAAAGAGAGTTTGTCTGATGAGACAGATAATTTTATAAGAGATCTTGATTTATCCATAAGAGTACAAATAGGCTCTATCATGTCAGAGGGGAGATATTGTCTGGACAAAGCAACAGCATCTTTTACATTATTTAAAGTATTTATTCTATTTGAGTTCTCATTGAGTGTTAACATAATCATAAATTTACCAGGAGTAATGGTTGTTTCAGTTTTATCTATACCACTTAGGTTGCTAATAGCATCTTCTATCTCACGAACAGCCATTTTGTCCATATTTGCAGCACTTGCACCTGCATAGGAGCCCTGAACACTAATCATTTCTAATTCAACATCCGGAAATATCTCTTTTGGAATATTTATGTATGCATGAACTCCTAGATAAACTAAAAATATTAGAAGTGCATAATTCAGTCGTTTGTTCTGTATAAAATACTCTATCAGCTTATTCATGGAGTCTCGTTTATTAGATTAAGATAGTTGAGATAAATCGAATTGGATCTATCTCTTTTTTTATAATAAAGACTTTATAACATTACTTACACCTTGGTGCAGGTTGTAATTTGAAATAGGAAAATCCAGAGCTTCATTTTCAAGGTTAACTGTATATTTGCTAAGATAATCCCCTAAGTTACTCAAATCAATCTCTTTATAATTCTTACATGTAGAACTATCCAATTTGGTTCTAAGCAACTCTCCCGCTTCATTTGACTTCTGAATTGTAAAAGCCAATGTTTTTAAACTTACAAAATCACTCCATTTAAAGAATAATTCCGGCGTCAACTCATTTACCGGCAAGTTTTCTGGTGTGAAAAGCATGTTATTATCTCTCAAAGGAACAAGTACACTCAAAATTGCTTTTGAAAATGGAACAACCTTATCTGTCCAAAATGGAGATTCATTTCTTGTCTTTAACTCGGCATCTATAACTTTGATTATTTCTTCAACACTTCCATTTTTAAATAGTTCATAACTCTCTTGTTTCATAATATTCTCTTTCTTTAAATTTACTATTCGCATCATAATATCTTTTTAGTATAATTCTGCTTTTATATTGGAGGTATATCTTGAAATTCAATAAAAGTTTTATA
>CALCGG010000094.1 GCA_937900945.1 uncultured Sulfurimonas sp.
GTATAGTAGAATCTGGTTCTATAATAATTGCAGGATTTGCTGAAAACTCTCCAAAGTCAATAGAATAATTCAGCTTTATGATGTTTGAGTCTGTGTCATGTACCTTGATAACGTATATTTGTTTGAATTCTAAATGATTGCTTATTATTTTTTCTTTATCATGATAAATTTCATTGACATTTTCATTGAAAAGTTGAAACGCTGTATTTTTATTGGTTTTTATGTAAGTTTTCACTGCGCGCAGTGAAAAGGTGATGTGACTATGTGCCATATTATGGCTTGAAGCATATTCTTGCAGTGATTTTTTTATATTCTTTGTTTTTATGATATTGCTTCGTTCGTCATCCATTTCAAGTCCTTAGTAAGAAAGCAAATCACTGTAATCATATTTTGAAAAGTCTAAATACATTTTTCCATTTTGTTGAATAATTCTTATGTCATTGTCATAAACCGTATAAAATCTTTTTTTTATTATTTTTCTTTGATATGACTTCAGGTCAAGTGATTTTAAATATTCTTTTAGTTCTATCAGTCTGGAAGAAGTTTCCCCTTGTGAGTTTTCTTCTGATAGAAGTTCTTCTTTTGGCAGTGTTTCAACTTCGTGAATTGTTTGATTTTTTTGTTCTAGCATCAGCTTAGTATTTATAAGTTCAAGGATACTTTTTAGTTGAGTGTCTTTAGCTTCATAAATTTCTTCAATTTTGTCTCGCTCTGCTCGAAGCATCTGCTCTTTATCATCTATTAATCTATCTATTTTTTCTTCTAGAAAATTAATTTTCTCTTTTAACTGTGCATTCTCTCTTTGATACAGAGCTAAAACGATAGCTACAGTTGTCCTTGGTTTATCAATAGCATTTGCAACCACATTCTGAACTTCTTGAGTTGTTTTTGCTGCCTGTGGGAGTTTATCTGTTTTCTCATGAGCAGAGTTTTCGTTTTGTATTATGATGTATGTTGTGCCATCTTCTATAATATAATTTAGTTTTTTTGCTCTTAATTTTGAGTGAATCATCTCTTTTGACATTTTAAATCGTTTTGAATATTCTTCTAATGTTAATCGCATTTAATTACCTCTATTATTTTGGATATTCTAACATAAAAAAGTTGTTTTAAATTAAGTATGTCATATAATAGTGAAATTTTATTTTAGGAAAAATTATGAGCCAAGGTATTTTAGATATTGTTAATCCAGGTGTTCTTTTTGGCGAAGATGTACAAAAAGTTTATGCACATGCAAAAAAAATCGGTTTTGCTATTCCTGCTGTTAACGTAGTGGGTAGTGATTCTATAAATGCTGTATTAGAAGCGGCATCAAAAGTAAAATCTCCGGTAATTATCCAGTTCAGTAATGGCGGAGCATCTAATTATGCTGGTAAAGGTTTGAGCAATGAACATGAAAGAGCAGCAATATTAGGTGCAATTTCGGGAGCTACTCATGTTCATATGATGGCTGAGGCTTACGGTGTACCTGTCATCCTTCATACAGATCATGCAGCTAAAAAATTACTTCCTTGGATAGACGGACTGCTTGATGCAGGTGAAGCTTATTTTAAAGATCAAGGCAAACCACTTTTCTCTTCTCACATGTTGGATCTCTCAGAAGAGCCTTTAGAAGAAAATATCGCCATATGTAAGGCTTACTTAACGCGTATGAGTAAAATCGGGATGAGTATTGAGATAGAACTGGGTGTAACAGGGGGAGAAGAAGACGGTGTAGATAACTCAAGTGTTGACAATTCCCTTTTATACACTCAGCCGGAAGATGTTGCATACGCGTATGAAGAGTTAGGCAAGATATCTCCAAACTTTACAATAGCCGCTTCATTTGGTAATGTACACGGTGTTTATAAGCCGGGAAATGTTCAACTTACTCCAAAAATTTTAGATAATTCTCAAAAATACATTCAAGAAAAATTTAAAACTGATGAAAAACCTGTAAATTTTGTATTCCATGGCGGTTCAGGCTCAGCTCCTTCAGAAATTGCAGAAGCAATCAGCTACGGTGTTATTAAAATGAATATTGACACAGATACTCAATGGGCAACTTGGATTGGCGTTAAAGATTATTATGAAAAATATAAAGATTATCTTCAAGGTCAAATCGGAAATCCGGAAGGCGAAGATAAGCCAAATAAAAAGTATTATGACCCAAGAAAATGGCTGAGAGCCGGAATGGAAACTTTAGTAGCAAGAGTCGAAGAAGCTTTCAAAGATTTAAACGGATTGGGTAGAAACTAAATTATTTTTATAGATATCTTCTATGCTTTTAGCATGGGGATGTTCTATGAAATATTGATTTAGAAGTTGATTTAATCTATTTTGATTAAATCTCCAAAAGAGCTTACTATCAAAACTTTCATTTTCTGTTATAGCTAGAAATAGTTCCTGACTACTCAGTTTTCCCTCTTTTTCCCTTATGATTTTTAACATTAATCTTCTCAGTTCATAGCTTGCTTCTTGGGTTTTATCATCATCTTCAAGCTGTTTATTTGGTAAAAATGCGTAAATTTTCCATATTCCTGCCATCAAAAAGAGTATAAAAAACAGCATCATCCAAGTTGAAATACTTAAATCCATGTAAAACTCCTAATCGTTCTTTGCGCTATATTATAACAATTTGGTTAAAATTTCATTATGAATGATAAAGTATTTACAAAACCTATAAAAAAACAGTTTGAATTTGATGAAGAGGTAGCGGCAGTCTTTGATGACATGCTTGCACGGAGTGTTCCCTTTTATGGCGAGTCTCAAAAGATAACAGAATTTTTTGCGCTAAAAAACTTAGAAGACGGCGGGATATTGTACGACCTTGGATGTTCCACCGCTTCCTTGCTTTTAAACATACATAGAAGGCTTACATGTGAGGCTACTCTTATAGGTCTTGACAACTCTGAAGCCATGCTCAACCAAGCAAGAAAAAAAATTGATGCGTATGGCGCAAAAATCGAAGTTAAAAATGCAGATATTTTAAATTATGACTATAAACAGGCGGATGTCTTTGTCAGTAACTATACGCTGCAGTTTATCCGTCCGCTCGTACGCGAAGAATTGGTGAAAAAAATATCTGCTTCACTGAAAAAAGAGGGTATTTTTATCTTTAGTGAAAAAGTTATAAGCCATCACTCAAAGCTCAACAAAGATTTAATTGAATGTTATTATGATTTTAAAAAAGAGCAGGGCTATTCTGAGTACGAGATAGTGCAAAAAAGAGAAGCACTTGAAAATGTACTTGTTCCATACAGCGAAGATGAAAATATAAAGATGGCTTTAAACTCCGGTTTTTCACACTGTGAGGTAGTATTCCGCTGGGCAAACTTTGCGACGTTTATCGCAATAAAATAGTATTATAAAAAGAAGTTAGAAATCACCAAACATTAGGCTGTGGTTTTTCTTCCTCTTTTTTCTTCTCTTTTCCGGTAACTATTTCAACAGCTTTATCATGCACCTTATCATACGCTTTGCCGGTACTCTCACCGATTTCTTTGTAGGAAACGATATCTTTGCTCCCGCAATCTTTATGATAATACCCTTGAAAATCATAGTACTCTTTACAGTCATCATAGGGCTGCAAAGAAATTCCATGTTTGTTGGCACATGCTGAGAAAATAAGAGCAGTTATTGCAAGTAATATTATCTTTATCATGGAGAAATTATACCTAAACTTTAAATGTTTCTTTTGTTTTACACAACTGGGTTAAAAAACACTCATCACATTTTGGATTTTTTGCAGTACAAATGTAGCGACCGAAAAGAACCATCCCTTGATGGAGTGCATGGAGATCGTTTTTAAACTTTTTTACAAGTGTGGCTTCTGTCTTGGTGGCTGTGTCATCATCACTTAAACCAAGTCTATGCGAAACTCTGAAGACATGGGTGTCGACCGCCATGAGGTTTGCTCCGGTGTATTCTATGAGTACGACATTTGCTGTTTTTTGTCCAACTCCGGCTAAGGTTATCAACTCTTTTGCACTAAGGGGAACCTCTCCGTTATAAACTTCTACAACTCTTTGTGCCATGGTTATAATGTTTTTTGCTTTGTTGTTAAAAAATGAACAGCTGTTTATGATGGCTTTTACGTCGTCTAAGTCTGCCTGAGCTAAATCGTATGGAGTCGGATATTTTCTAAAAAGTTCTGGTGTCAAAAGATTAACTCTTTTGTCAGTACATTGTGCAGAAAGTGCAACAGCTACAACCAGTTCATAAGCATTTGTATATGCTAACTCAGTTACCGCATCACTATATCTTTCTACAAAAAGTTTATGTATTTCCAGGATCTCTTGTTTTGTTGCTTTTTTCATTTGTTATGTCCTACTTATTAGAGCGTATTTTAGCAGATAATTTTCTTGTTTAATAATCGTTAACGTAAAGCTACTAAAATTTTTCTAACAAAACAATTCCAGAGGGATATAAATGAAAAAAATGTCGAAAATCGTGTCAGCTCTTTTACTAGTAAGCACAATGGCAGCAGCTCAAACTTTAGTTACAGTTAATGGAAAGGCGATTACACAAAAAGATGTAGACAGTGCTTTGATGAATGCTACTCAGGGTAGATTTAACCAAGTTCCTGAAGATAAACAAGCTGAGTTTCGCAAGCAGGTATTAGAGCAGTTAATAGCAAAAGAATTGGTTTACGAAGATGCAAAAAAAACTGGTATTTTAAAGTCTAAAGATTTTACAGATGAGTATGTAAAAGCTCAAGAAAGAGTAAAAGAAGATTTAGCTATTCAAGTTTGGCAAAAAAGAGAGTTGGATAAGGTAAAAGTATCTGATAAAGAAGCAGAAGATTACTACAATAAAAACAAAGAAGAGTTCAATGAAAAAGAAAGTGTACATGCCCGTCATATTTTAGTTAAAACTGAAGACGAAGCTAAAGCAATCATAGCAGATATGAAGTCTTTAAAAGGTGATGCACTTAAAGATAAGTTTATAGAGCTTGCAAAAACAAAGTCAACAGGACCTAGCGGACCAAAAGGGGGAGATTTAGGTTTCTTCACTAAAGGGCAAATGGTACCGGAGTTTAATGATAAAGTATTTTCAATGGATATTGGTTCTATAACTACGGAGCCGGTTAAAACACAATTTGGATTTCATGTTATTTATTTAGAAGATAAAAAATCTGAAAAAGTAAGAGCGTTTTCAGAAGTAAAAGAGTTTATCGAACAGAGACTAAAACTTGAAAAGTTTAAAACTGTTATGAAAACTAAAATGGAAACATTACAAAAACAAGCTACTATCAAGTAGTCTATGAAACATTCTCCCATATCTGAAATTAATTTAGATGGGAGGAGTTTTTTTGTTAAAAGAGATGATCTGATAGATCCTTTTTTAGCAGGAAATAAATATCGTAAACTTTATACACTTTTACAAACCCCCTCAAATCAATTACATAAAATTATCTCTTATGGCGGAACACAGTCAAATGCTATGCTTGCAATCGCTGCCATGTGCAAAAACAAAGGCTGGGAATTTGTATACTATACAAAAACTTTAAGTGCCACTCAAAAAGAGCAAAATCATGGCAACTTTTTTCAAGCTAAGATTTTAGAAATGCAACATGTCGAAATAGAAAATGACATGTATAAAGATTTTATTGCATCTTT
>CALCGG010000095.1 GCA_937900945.1 uncultured Sulfurimonas sp.
ACAGAACCTTTATCCCCGACTATGTAAGCCAGAAGCGCTGTTGTGTAGCCTGAACCGCTTCCTATATCTAAAACCTTTTGCCCTTCATTCGGTCTGAGCATCTCCAGCATCATAGCCACTGTAGTCGGCTGCGAAATTGTTTGTTCATGACCTATGGGAAGAGGGTGGTCTGCATAAACAGCATAGTCATTTGCATCCAAAACAAAATTTGCCCTGTCTACATTTAGAAAAGCATCTATTATGTTTTGTGAATGCATAGCATTCGTCTCAATAAGATGATTAATTAAATCTTCATTAGTAGTCATCAAGTATTCCTATAAATAAGTGATAATCTCAGCGACAGTCGGATGCGCATGTATAGTCTCTCTTAGTTCTGTGATTGTAAGCTTTTTTTCTACTGCAAAAACAAGTTCGTGAATAATCTCGGTTGCTTCCACTCCGATGATAGTTGCTCCCAAAATCATACCACTTTTGGCATCAACGATTGCCTTTGCAAATCCTGCATCATCCCCAAGAATTTTTGCCTTTGCATTGACCTTGAAGTAAGCTTTTTTGACTTCGTAATCCAACCCTTGCGCTTTTGCATCTTTCTCGCTTAAACCGCAACTTGCAATCTGAGGATTTGTGAAGATTGTCGATGGCGTTACATGTGTATTGGTTTTAGACTCAGAATTGACAATATTATGCGCAGCTATCTTAGCCTCAGCATACGCAGTATGTGCAAAAGCAGGTGTGTCTATAGAGTCTCCAAAAGCATAGATGTTTTCTTGTGAAGTCACGAACGATGGACTAACCTCAATAAATCCTTTTTCATCCAGTTTTACATGTGTATTTTCAATATTGAGACCTCCTGTATTTGGTATTCTGCCGGTTGCACTAAGAACCAGCTCACATGTGATGCTCTCCTGTCTTTCGTTAAAAAACAGTTCCACACCATTTTCACTGAGTTCGGCTTTGGCTATCGTAGCAGAAGTCATAACATTGATATTTGACTTTTTAAATGCCCTCAGCAATGCTTTTGATACATCTTCATCCTCTCCAGAGAGTAGTTGTGAACCTCTCCCGATTAAAGTCACTTCAACACCGAATGAACTGAAAAATGTGGCAAACTCACATCCGATTGGACCTGTCCCGATGATAGCTATGGATTTTGGAAGTGTGTTTAATTCAAAAACATCACTGCTTGAGATTATAAACTTGGAATCTAGCGGCAGCTCGGGTAACTCACGAGTTTTTGAGCCGGTTGCGATGATACATTTTTTAAAAGTAATCTGCTCACCATCAACTGCGACTGTTTTTTCGTCTACAAAACTGGCACTTCCATAAAGAAGTTCTACATGAGACTGTTCAAGCATCCAAAGTACGCCTGTTCGAATCTCAGTTATAAGGGCAGTAGTCTTGGTCTTAAGCTGTTCAAGATTTAAACCGTTAAAATCAAAGTTCAGTCCACATTGCATATAGTAAGGAAGTTTTGAAACAAAGGAAGCACTGTGAAGATAATTTTTAGTAGGAATACACCCGACATTTAAACAAGTCCCACCCACACGCTCTTTGCTTTTCTCAATCAGTAAAGTTTTGACACCAACTTTTCCTAGTTCTAATGCTGCCTGATAACCAGCTGGTCCTCCGCCTATTACTACAACTTCAACCTCTTTCATCTTTGCTCCAAATACTCATTTGCCATATAACTGCTTCTCGTATAGGGCGAACTTTTTATATAACTAAAACCCATCTCCATTCCAAGATTTTTTAAATCCTCAAATCGCTCAGGTTTTACAAATTCTACTACAGAAGTATGGTGAATTGATGGAGATAAATATTGTCCGATGCTTAAATATTTGCAGCCGACATCAAGCAAATCCTGCATAAGTGCTTTTACCTCTTCATCTTTTTCTCCAAACCCGAGCATAATTCCACTTTTTGTAGCGATAGAGGGATTGAGAGAGGAAAGCATTTTTAACACTCGAAGTGAACGCTGATATTCTGCCCCTTTTCTTACATGGTAGAGGCGTGGAACTGTTTCAAGATTATGCCCTATGATTTGCGCTCCGCTCATCGCTATGAGTTGAAGTGCATCTTTATTTTCTCTCATGTCGGGAATAAGCAGCTCGACAACGATGGAACTATCCGTAGCTTTGATAGCATCCACCGTTTTACAAAAATGTTCAGCTCCGCCATCCCCTAAATCATCTCTGGTTGAACTTGTAATTACCACATGTCGGAGTCCAAGCTGTTTTACTGTTTGCGCTACATTTTGGGGTTCATTCAGATCAAGCGCCATTGGCTTGCCTTTACCAACAGCACAAAAGCTGCATGCACGGGTACAGATATTTCCTAAAATCAAAAAAGTCGCCTGTTTTTGAGAGAAGCATTCGCTAATATTTGGACACATTGCTTCTTGGCAAACAGTCTTAACCTGAGCATCTCTAAAGAGAGATTCCAGCTCTTGATTGACACTGTAATTGATTTTTTTTCGTAACCACTCAGGCTTAGGTTTTATTATGTTTGGCATCTATATTCCAGCTTTTTTGGTTATATTTATGGATTAAAAGATCATCTGCATTACGCTGTTCTGAGAGATTGAGAGTATCTTTTATGAGAGTGGCATCAAAGCTTTGAGCAAATGATTCTAGCAGTAAAGAGGTTAGTTGCTCCTGCGTAACATCTTTTTTCATTCTTTGTAAAGTGCTTGTATTTTTTAAACCGGATTCCTCAAAAAAAACATCGTCAAATGTTGCATCATTCAAGCTGATTGGGATAGAACCGTGTTGAAACAGCACATGTGAAGTGTAGCGTTGAGCATTTCCGCCCATCTTTTTGCCATCGATTATGATGTCGTAAGGCTCATGTGAAGCCATACAGATATTTGACTTTGAACTCTCCAAGTTTAAATCTTGGGCAAACCCGGCATTGAAACCTAACTTTTCATAAAAATTTATAAGAAAACTACAGAGGTGACGGTAACTTTCTTTTACACCACCATGCTTGTAATGCTCTCTAGGCAAAATCAATGAGTAAGACAAATCTCCGCCATGGACTAAAATACCTCCACCCGTCATACGGCGAACAAGGGGGAGTTTTTTCTTACAAAGAGTTTCCATATCCACACTCTCTTTAATCTTTGAAAATCGCCCAAGACTTAGAGAATCCTTCCATCGGTAAAGCCGAAGAATCGGCATCTCATCTTCTTGAAAACTGTGTAAAAGAGCTTCATCCACCGCCATGTTGTAGCATGGAGTTCCAAGTCCGGTATCGATAAATCGCCAAGTTTTAATGAGACAACCTTTATTAAATTAGTTTTCCAATTGTAGAGAAGATTGTATAAAAAAAGTATGAAGGATTTATGGAGATAAATGATTGTGTGGCAAAAAACTGTTTTAATCAAATTAAATGTAAAATCAAAGTATGGTTGTTGATGATGTTTGGATATCATTTGTTTCAATTTATCAAAACGAAAGGTGATAAACATGACAATCTACATACATGGTTTTGGAAGCAGTGGGGAAGGGACTAAAGCAAAACTGTTTCGCCAATACTATAAAAGCATTAATGAGCCTTTTATAGCACCATCTTTGTCATACATCCCAACTTTAGCAATACAAACACTCGAAGAGTTGATAGAATCGTATAATGGCGAAGTTAAGCTCATCGGGTCATCATTGGGTGGCTACTATGCGATATATTTGTCCGAAAAATACAATGTAAAAGCTGTGCTCATTAACCCTGCAATATTTCCTTATAATTCACTTGAGAGAGCTTTAGGTCAAGCACTCAGTTTTTACGATGCCAGCCATTTTCAATGGATAGAATTTCATCTTGAGAACTTGAAAAAGTATGAAATTGAAGTCACATGTAAAGAAAACTTTATGGCTTTACTTCAAACAGGTGATGAAGTCTTAGACTATAAAGAAGCAGCAGATAAATTTGCAGATGCAAACTTGATTGTTGAAGAGGGCGGTAATCATGGGTTTGAAAATATTGAAAAATATTTTGAAGAGATAAGAGACTTTTTAAAGGTAAAAAGCAATAGTTTCTAAAAATAAATAACCCTTTAGATACAATAGCGCCTACAAAAAATTATTAATGGAAGTAAAATGATTAAAATTATTATGAGTATAGGCTTATTGTTAAGTATAAATTTATTTGCCGATTTAGTTGATGATGGATTGGCTGAATATAAAAATGGGAATTCAGAACTAGCAGGTGAAATTTACACCAAAGCTTGTGCTGATGGAAGTCACAATGGAAGTTCAAATGGTTGTTTGAACCTGGGAATTCTTTATTATACTGGTAATGGAGTTGAAAAAGACAAAATAAAAGCAAGAAAATTATTTGCTAAAGCTTGTAAATCAAACTCTTCGAAAGGCTGTCTTAATCTAGGACTTATATATAATAGAGGCGATGGGGTAAAGCAAGATCAACTAAAAGCAAAATACCTGTTTTATAAAGCTTGTGAAGCTGGAAACATGGGAGGTTGTGAGCAATATACAATATTGGAGAAAAAAGGTATCGGGATAAGTAAGTCTCTGAATTCAATTTTATTTAATTGACACAAAATTTTGAACGCTCTCGCACCAGTATATTTTTGGCTTTAAAAGTGCATTAAAGCTTATTTAAAAAATTAAAATAGTAGAATTACAAACCATTAACTTGGGGCATTAGCTCATCTGGGAGAGCGCTTCGCTGGCAGTGAAGAGGTAAGCGGTTCGATCCCGCTATGCTCCACCACAATATAGGGCTTTTAA
>CALCGG010000096.1 GCA_937900945.1 uncultured Sulfurimonas sp.
TTAGTTTGCATGATTTCATTTCTAATTCGGAGACTTATGGAGAGTGTATTAATTTATAAGTGACATTTTACCATGATTCATAGCTTAAATATTAAACAATGTTATTTGTAAAAATATAAAAACTAATACTATACTTACAATTAAGTTGAATAGCTATAAAATGCATATAAGGAATTAAAATATGTGGTTATATACAAGCTGTGATTTAAAATTTGACATTGCTACTCCTACACCTTTTGTGCTCATGTTACGTCCGCGTAGCGGTGCAAAACAGTGGATTGCCTTTGAAGAATACAAAATTATCCCAAGTGTGCCGGTATTTGAATTTACAGATATCTACGGTAACCTTTGTCAGAGACTGATTGCTCCCCTCGGAGATTTTTCCATCCACACTGCTGCAAAAGTTATGACAGCTGATTATATTGATCAGTCTCCTGGTGCTCCATTTATAGAGATACAAAATCTCCCCGAGTCTGTGCTTATATACCTTTTGCCAAGCCGTTACTGCGAAGCAGATCGCTTTTGCCAGATGGCTACGGAGATAACGGCAGGTGAGCTTTTAGGCTACAATCAAGTTGTAGCAATAACAAAGTGGTTGCAGAACAATATCAGTTTTGAACCTAACATTAGCGATATCCTCGTTTCAGCAACAGAGGTAAATGCCAGAAAATATGGTGTATGCAGAGACCTTTCTCATCTTGGGATTGCTTTGTGCCGCAGTCTTAGCATTCCAGCACGCATGGTGGTTGGATATCTTCATGGCTTGGAACCTATGGATTTACATGCCTGGTTTGAAGTCTATGTCGGGGACCGCTGGTATTTGTTTGATGCTACACAGACTGAAATAAAAGGCGGCTATGTGGCAATCGGCTATGGCCGCGATGCAGCAGATGTCGCTATCTATAATCAGTTTGGACCAAGTTTATATCCAACTTCGCAACAGGTTTTTGTAGAGCAGATTGAAAATAACTAAGGACTTAATATGAAGCGCTATAAAATCATTCATCGTACTTACTACAACTATTCTGAGAATGTTACACTTGGAGAACACCGTTTACTCTTGCGTCCACGAGAAGACCATGAACTTAGAATCGAATCTTTTGTTTTAAAAAGCACACCTAAATCTAAAATACTTTGGCATAGAGATGTTGAAGGCAATTCCGTTGCTATTGCCAGCTTTAGTGGGCAAACACAGCAGCTTTTAATTGAGAGTGAAGTAATTATTCAGCAATACAACGAATCCCCTCTTGATTTTATTGTAGCAGATTACGCTATCACTTTTCCATTTGAGTATAAAGAGGGTGATAAATTTCTACTCTCACCTTACATGGTGCTGCCGAATCAAGAAACCAGAACACTTTTAAATAACATGATTTATGCTATCTACAAGACCAGCGAGCAAATTCAAACTTATACCCTCTTACAGCGCCTTAGTGCACATATTTATCAAACCCTTTCTTACACTGTAAGAGAAGAACCCGGAGTGCAAACTGTCGAGCAGACACTTCTTCTAGGGTCTGGTTCTTGTCGTGATTTCGCCCTGCTCTTTATGGAGGCAGTAAAATGCTTAGGACTTGCCTCACGGTTTGTAAGCGGATATCTTCATGCACCACTCATGTCCGCTCAAGTCGGCTCCACGCATGCATGGGCAGAGGTTTATCTGCCAGGTGGCGGCTGGAAGGGTTTTGACCCGACTATTGGAGATATTGCCGGAGCTGACCATATCCCGGTGGCAGTATCGAGACTTGCTGATTCTGTTCCGCCTATATCCGGTTCTTTTGCAGGCATAGCAGATTCAACTCTTGATGTTGGAGTATGGGTCGCTCTTTGTTAAACCCAAATTGTATTAAAATTTTAGTATTTAGTAAAGTTAACTAAAACATTAAATGCTATAATAAAAGATTAGATTTTTACAAGGCACTCAGTGTTTTAATAGTAGGATTTCCTACATAAATAAATTGAAAATTAGAATTAAATATCAAAGGAAAACTATGTCACTAAAAGTTGTACTCTCACATAAAACTCACTATAAGTATGATAAATATATATCACTTTCACCACATACAATAAGACTTCGTCCTGCTCCTCACAGCAGAACACCGATTGATGCATATTCAATGAAAATAACACCGGAAAATCATTTTATTAACTGGCAGCAAGATGCTTATGGAAATTATCTCGCAAGAATCGTTTTTCCTGAAAAAGTAAAAGAATTTGGGATTGATGTAGAAGTTATCGCAGATTTGATTTCCATTAACCCTTTTGATTTTTTCGTTGAAGAGTATGCAGAACAATATCCTTTTGAGTATAAACCTGAATTAAAAGCAGAGTTGACTCCCTATTTTGAAATTACGGAAAGTGGGAAAGAGCTTAAAAAATTTATTAAATCACTTGATTTAAAAGAGCGTAAAATCAATGATTTTCTTGTTTACTTAAATACTGAGATTTACAAGTACTTAAACTATACCGTTCGTCTTGAAGCGGGCGTTCAAAAGTGTGAATATACTCTTGATAAAAAACTTGGAAGTTGTAGAGATTATGCGTGGTTATTTGTACAAGTACTCAGAACTTTAGGTCTTGCTGCAAGATTTGTATCAGGTTATTTGGTTCAATTGAAACAGGATGAAAAATCACTTGATGGTCCAAGCGGTCCGGAAGAAGACTTTACAGATTTACATGCATGGACAGAAGTTTATCTTCCGGGTGCAGGCTGGGTTGGGCTTGATTCTACAAGTGGTTTATTTGCTGGTGAAGGGCATATCCCGCTTGCATGTACTGCGCATTTTGAAAGCGCACATGCGATAGAAGGCTTAAGCGATAAATGTGAAACAGAGTTTGAATTTTCAAACACAGTCACAAGAATTTTTGAATCTCCCCGTGTCACAAAACCATACCGTGATGACCAATGGGATGCTATCAACAGTTTAGGTTACGAAGTAGATGCTGAACTCGAGAGAAACGATGTAAGGCTATCCATGGGAGGAGAACCGACTTTTGTATCCATAGATGACATGGAATCAGAACAGTGGAACACTGCCGCTGATGGTCCTCTAAAAAGACAGCTTGCAGACACATTAGCAAGAAGACTTTTAAACTCTTTTGGCAAAGGTGGAATGCTTCACTATGCTCAGGGAAAATGGTATCCGGGCGAGCCTATTCCAAGATGGCAGACGTCCATCATCTGGAGAAAAGACGGCAAGAAAATTTGGAAAGACACAAATTTATTTGCAAATATGAACGAAACATACAACTATACCGATGAGAATGCCAAAGAGTTTCTTGAGACATTGGCTCTTACTTTAAAGGTAAGCGACAAGACTATTATCACAGCTTACGAAGATCCTATTCATTACATTATGAAAGAAGCGCAACTGCCTATAGATATTGACCCCTTAGAGTACGATATTGATAGTGCGCTGGAAAGACAAACTATTGCAAGAGTGTTAAGTCAAGGTTTAAGCAAACCTGTTGGATATGTTTTACCGTTGAACTATGCAGAAGATGAATGGATGACTTCATTTTGGACATTTAGAAGAGGAAATCTTTTCTTAATCCCTGGAGACTCACCTTTAGGTCTTAGACTACCTATGGAGTCATTGATAGAAAAACCTGAGAATGAATTACCCCCACATTTTGAGCCGGATCTTTTTGCCAAGGCACCAAAACTTAAAAAATTTCTCAAAAAAGCAGAAAAACGTGCACAAGGGATAGAGACTCTTGAAATAAAGAATGACCCTAATGCTATTTTTATCAGAACTGGTTTAAATATTGAGGTAAGAAGCGGTAAACTTTATATATTCTTACCGCCTTTAAATCATACAGATGCCTTTTTAGATCTCATAGCTTCTATTGAAGCAGTTGCAAGAAAGCTTGACATTAAAGTGGTTTTAGAAGGGTATGAGCCTTCTCATGACCTTCGTTTAGAGACCATTAAAGTAACTCCTGATCCGGGTGTTATTGAAGTAAATATTCAGCCTGTGAGTTCGTGGGGTGAGTTGACTTCAAACCTCTTTACACTCTATAACGATGCGAGAGAATCCCGTCTTGGAACAGAAAAGTTTATGCTTGATGGAAAACACACGGGAACTGGTGGTGGAAATCATGTAACTATAGGCGCTATGAAACCTTCCGATAGTCCACTTCTCAGACGTCCGGAGGTACTTAGAAGTTTACTCACTTTTTGGCAGCATCACCCTGGTCTTTCGTACCTTTTCTCAGGAGCTTTTATCGGACCGACTTCTCAAGCACCTCGTGTTGATGAAGGAAGACTGGAAAATCTTTATGAACTTGAGATTGCTTTTTCACAAATACCTCTGAATGAAGAAGTTCCATTCTGGATTACAGATAGACTTTTCCGTCACATGTTAACGGATATTACAGGCAATACCCATCGTTCTGAATTTTGTATAGACAAGCTTTATTCCCCTGATTCAAGTACAGGAAGACTCGGTATTTTAGAGCTTCGCGGATTTGACATGCCTCCACATCCTAAAATGGCACTTATGCAAAATCTTCTGATTCGAACACTTGTATCACTCTTTTGGAGAAAACCTTATAAGCATAAACTCGTTCGTTGGGGTACACAGCTTCATGATAAGTTTTTACTAGAGCATTATGTAAAAGAAGATATGAAAGATATTGTTGAATTTCTAAATAACGAAGGGTACAGTTTTGGACTTGACTGGTTTGATCCATTTTTTGAGTTCAGATTTCCACTTTATGGAATGGCGACTATTGAAAATGTGCACTTGGAACTTCGAGCGGCTATTGAGCCTTGGCATGTTCTTGGTGAAGAAAGCGGCTCTCAGGGAACATCACGTTATGTGGATTCTTCACTCGAGAGAGTACAGATAAAAGTAAACAACTTTGTTCCCGAGCGTTATGTTCTCACATGTAACTCAGTTGTCATACCTTTAAGCCCTACCGGAGTTGAGGGTGAGTTTGTTGCCGGAGTTAAATACAAAGCATGGCAGCCTTGGTCTGCACTGCATCCGACTATCGGAGTTGATACACCACTCACTTTTGACATTGTAGATAAATGGAATGAAAGATCTATAGGCGGGATGACATACCATGTCTCTCATCCTGGCGGAAGAACATACGAGACTTTCCCAATCAATGCAGGTGAAGCAGAGTCAAGAAGAATCAATAGGTTTATACCTTTTAATCATACGCAAGGCAATTTGGAATATGTTTCATCTTCAATGGTGCAGCAAAGTTTACATGATGTAAATGGTGCGAAAAGGGCTGTTTTATTTAAAGAGAGACCAGAAGATAAAGTATTTCTTTTCCAGGAAGTACCTGTAAGTATCGAATATCCAAATACCTTAGATTTAAGAAGAAAGTGGGCAAAACAGTAAATGCAGATTTTTGATAGTTACGTTTCAGAGTCGTCATTTGATGAAGTTTATGATGATGCTGATAATATCAGGGAGTGTTGGAAAAATATTGTCAACAATATAGAAAATGCCGGTTTGGAGTTGCTAGAAGAAAAACAAAAAGAAATAGATTGGCACTTAGAGGACAATGGTGTAACTTATAATATCTATAACGATAATGACAGACCTGCAAACCGAAGATGGGGGCTGGACCCCATCCCTTTTGTTATTGCAGAAGATGAATGGAAAACTATCACAAAAGGCTTGCAACAGCGTGCTAAACTCTTAAATTTAATCTTTAAGGATTTATACTCTGAGCAAAAACTTATAAAAGAGAACATCGTCCCTGCGGAAGTTATTTTTGGTCACAAAGGTTTTTCTACAGAAGTTTTTAATTTCGGATACAAAGAAAATTTTAACCTCTATTTTTGTGCAGTGGATATTGCCAGAGGACCTGATGGGAAAATGTGGGTTATAAGCGATAAAACACAGGCTCCTTCCGGTTTAGCCTACACGATTGAGAATAGACTGACCATGAATGTCATCTCAAATGACTTATATCCGGATGTTTCCATAAAAAGGTTGTCTTCTTTTGTTGAGGATTATAAAGATATGTTAAAACACCTCGCTGGTGGGGACATGTCAACGGCAGCATTGTTAACACCAGGGCCTCATAATGAAACTTATTTTGAACATGCATATTTGAGCTCTTTTCTAGAGATAAACATGGTTCAGGGGCAGGATTTATTAACTAAAAATGGTTCTCTTTGGCTTAAAAGTTTAAGTGGGCTTAAAAAAATAAACACACTTCTAAGAAGGGTTGATGACAGATTTTGTGATCCGCTTGAGCTAAGAAATGATTCAAGACTTGGAGTGGCCGGACTGATTGAAAGCATGAGAGAGAACAACCTCAATATGGCAAATCCTATAGGCAGTGCTGTCATGGAGAACATCGGGCTAAACCCATTTATGAATAAAATAGCCCAATACTTTTTAAAAGAAGATCTCATCCTCCCACAAATCGCAACTTGGTGGTGTGGTCAAAAAAAAGAACTTGACTATGTTATAGCAAACATAAGTACCCTTATCATCAAAAAAATTGACAGAACGGAACATATTGATATCTACTTTGGGAAAAAATTATCTCCGAGTGAACAAGAGAATCTTATACGCCTGCTAAAACTTTATCCACACCAATATGTAGCACAAGAAGAGGTAAGTTTCTCTACTGTACCCTATTATGAAGATGGCAAAGTTGAACCCAGAAACGCTGTTATCAGAACATTTAGTTTAAGAAAAAATGATGACTATACAGTCATGAACGGTGGACTGGTAAGGATGTCTGCAAGTAAAGACAACCTGCTTGTTTCATCCAATGGCGGAATCAGTAAAGATTTGTGGATACTTGGGGATGATTCTTCAAACATAAACCCAACCCATACACTAAAGTACACCCCTTATGCTGAAACATCCATAGATAAAGTATCAACTCTCAAAGCGGAAAACTTATTTTGGCTTGGAAGATACCTCTCCCGCTCTATTGCCACTACAAGATTAATTTTACATGTTATCAAGAAAATAACAAACTTTTACCGATATGAGGTGGTAACTTCAAAAGAGTCGCAGCGCATTATTCAAAATGCTCTAACGCATATGACTATGACCTATCCTGGCTTTATGGATACTACAAATCAAAAAAATCTTGATGTCTTTCCTATGGTTGAAATCACATCAGTCATAAAAGACAAAAGATCAGGTTCATTGGCTTTAACCATGGACATGTTATCAAATACAAATATAAACCTAAAAGACTTCATGACTCTTGAGTCTTGGAAGCTTTTTGAAAAAGTACAAAAAGAATGGTATGAATTTATAAGTAGAAAAGCAGATTCTACCATTATAGTAGCAACTGAACTGGATAAATTTCTTATCTACTTGATGGCGTACAAACAACTCGTCTACGAAAGTGTTTTTAGGGAACAGGGATTTATTTTGTATGAAATTGGTTTTCAGATTGAAGATGCTTTACTTTTAATCTCAAAAGCAAAATCAATGCTTTGCATAAAATTGGACAAATCAGTTGGGCATGATGTTTTAGAGGGGATGCTAAACTCTTTAGAGAGTTTTAATGCCTACAGAGCGCATTATAGAAGTTCTTTGGCTTTAGACACTGTTTTGGAGTTTTTAGTTCTCAATAAACAATTTCCAAAATCTATAACCTATATAGCCGATAACCTTTTAAAAGAATTTAAACTATTGCCTAAAGCAAAAAAAGAGCTAACCTCATATGAGAAGGCTATCATACAGGCGCAATTACTATTAGAATCTATGGATTTAAAAATCTTACTAAAAACCAAAGAGGAAGATGGGGTATATTTGGAATTAGATAAAATCTTATCTCAGTTATCTGATTTATTTCTGGAGTGTTCAAATGAATTTTCAAATACCTACTTTTCCCATTATGATGAGTAACTATGATATATAATGTTTACCATAAGACGGCATTTGAGTATCAAAGCAATGTTACTTTTAGCCATAATCTAGCAAGATTAAAACCAAAAGTTACTTCATACCAGAAACTTCTAGCCTTTACTATGGAGGTGTCTCCTACACCTTTTGAGTCATTCGAATACTTAGACATGTTTGGAAATACAAATACTCACATGCTCATTAGAGAGCCACATCAATCACTCTCAGTTATTGGCAAATCAACAGTAGAAGTTTTACCAGATATCATTGATGAACATGTCAACAGCATAAAAACGAATAGTACTACCTATGGCGATGCCTTAAAAAGATTATCAAAATTCAATATGAACGATCTGTATGCAAAACAATATCTTTTTGAATCAGAACTAATCCCCTATGGTTCATTGAAAATAAAAGAATATGCACTCATGTCATTTCAAGAGAATAGAGATGTTTTTGAAGCCGCCAATGAGTTTATGACCCGTATTTTCAACGATTTTGAATTTTTATCCGGTTTTAGTGATATAACAACACCGGTTGAGCAGATATTTGAAGCAAAAAAAGGTGTATGTCAAGATTTTGCACAATTTGCAATATCTGCTCTGCGAACTATTGGATTACCGACAAAATATATGAGCGGTTATATTGAAACACTTCCAGCAGAAGGTCAAAAAAAACTATTTGGTACAGATGCTTCTCATGCCTGGTTTGCTGTGTACATACCAAATGCAGGATGGATGGAGTTCGATCCGACTAACAACATTATCCCAAGAGAACAACACATACTTTTAGGCTCAGGCAGAGATTATAACGATATATCTCCCTTAAAAGGGGTTGTGTTTAGCAGTGGAAATAGTAATTTATCAGTGATGGTAGATGTCAGGAAAGAAGAACTAATAAGTGAAAAGACTATCGCTCAAGAGGAAAGTCAAATTAAAATAATTACAACGCAAGAACAAAATCAGAGTCAAAGCCAGTAGTTAATATCTACTGACTTTGAGAAACTAATTTACTATAAGTTTATCCATTTGCTTATAAATAGAATCCATAATATCTTCATTTTCAGATATTTTGATTTCTAACTCAGGATTGAATAGTTTAAAAATTGTATTAATCTCTTCAAGAACAACATCTGTCATGGCTTGATTTCTTCCAAATCTCAGACGAAAATCCACCTCTTCGACAAGTTTTCCAAGCTTTAAAAAGTAATCACCTACCTTCCTGTGCCCTCTTTTTGTTTGCGCACCCCAAATCTCACTGATTAAAGAAAGTGCATAATCAATATCTTTATAATCTATCTTCTCAGTACTTTTAGAGATTCTTTGAGCAACCTCATTTAACTCAATAATCTCACCAAAAGCCAATTCATCAATATACTCTCTACTAATAATTGCATTTTCCCTGGCATTTTTAAGAATATCTATTAAATTTGCTGAGTGGTCTCCTCTAATCGCTTTCTCTAAAAAATCTATAGCATTCGTATATTCTAAATCGATATGAAATTTTTTGTATATCTTAACACCGGCATCTTTGTCAACATCAATAATCTTGTCATAAGCTTTGTTAATCTCATGTAAAGTTTCTTCTATACGTTCTAAATATCTTCCTAACCAGTACATACTAGTGGCTACATTCGCTGTTAATAATTGTCCCATCTTATAACTCCATTACCCAAGTATCTTTGAAACCACCGCCCTGAGAAGAGTTTACAAGGTAATTTCCTTCGTCCAATGCATATCTGGTTAATCCGCAATTCCAAACTTTAACATCCTCGCCAACTACAACATAAGCCCTGAAGTCAGCTTTTCTATTTACAAGTTCGTTATTAATGTAACATTTTTCATCATAAAATTCTATCAGTTCTTGAGCAATAAATCTTCGTGGGTTGGCTTTTACCATCATCTTTAAATCTTCAATTTGTAAGGCACTCATGGAATGTCCAAATAAAACACCGTAACCGCCAGCCTCAGCAACATCTTTGATAACCAGTTTTTCCATGTTTGCCATAACATATTCCATATCTTTTTCAAAATAAGGAAGATACGTTGGTGCATTTTGGAGAATAGGCTCTTCTCCTAAATAGTACTCTATCATTTTAGGAACAAAATAGTAAATCCCCTTATCGTCCGCAACACCGTTTCCAACTGCATTCATAAGTGCAACATTTCCGGCTAAATAAGATTCTATAAGACCGGGAACACCTATGAGACTCTCAGCATTAAAAGCTTTTGGATCGATAAATTCATCATCCAATCTTCTGTAAATTGCACCAACAAGTATTCTTTTCCCATTATAGTTCTTAAAATACACTTTTTTATCGATAACAACAAGTTCATGTGGTCTTACGAGATATGCACCTGATTTTTGTGCGAGGTAGCTGTGTTCATAATACGCAGAATTAAATCTTCCTGGAGTTAAAACCACATTTATTCCTCCGGTATTTACATAATTCATAGCATCTGCAATCATTTGTGGATAGTTTTTGATTGGCTCGATTTTGAAGTTTTCAAAAAAATCCGGATAAATTTTTCTGTATGTATCTCTGATAGAAAGTGGATAACTGGCACCGCTCGGAACTCTAAGATTATCTTCTAAAATAACCCATTCATCATTTTTGGAGTCTTTGACTAAATCGATTCCATTTATATGTGCTCTGATCTTTTTAGATGGAGAAAAACCGACAAATTCTTTTAAATAGCCGCTTGCACTATCTATAAATTCTTGAGGAATAACACCATCCTTAACTATTTTTGCATCTGTATACAAATCTTCTAAAAAAAGATTTAAAGCTGTTACTCTTTGTATTAAACCTTTTTCAATCTTCTCAAACTCTTTTTTTGAAATAATTCTAGGTATCACATCGAATGGCAAAGACTGCTCTATAAAATTTCCATCTTTATAAAGATTGAAATTTACAGCAAATTTGTCCATATAGCTTTTAAATTCATCAATCTTCTGCCTATCCTGTTTTGAAAAAATTTCCCAAAATTTATCGTGAATATCTGTTGATTTCTCTAGCATATAGCACCTCGTCATTATATTTTATTTATTCTCTAAGGCACTCATTATATCACTGCAAAGAAAAATTAATTATTAATTTTTGCATAAATTATAAGCATTATAAAAATTTTATTTTATTATTCATAAAAAACTCGATAGAATATTTTTAAAAGGCTCTTGTATGAAACAAATCATAAAGTTATTTTTTCTATTGATGATATGGATAAACATGCAAGCAGCGAGTTATACAAATGAATTGATACATCAGGATTCACCTTATCTGCTCCAACATGCTCATAACCCTGTCAATTGGATGGCTTGGAACGATAAGACTTTTGAAAAAGCCAAAAAAGAAAACAAATTAATTTTCTTATCCATAGGCTATAGCACCTGTCATTGGTGTCATGTCATGGAAAGAGAAACATTTACAAGTCTAAGTTCTGCCAAAATTTTAAACAATGATTTTATAGCGATAAAAGTTGATAAAGAAGAGATGCCTGATGTTGATAAATATTACCAAAATGTATTTCACCTGTTAAAGGATAGGTCAGGCGGCTGGCCTCTCAATATAATTATGACCCCGCAGAGAAAAGTTATCTATGCCGATACTTACATTCCCTCAGATAGAGTATATGGTAAGATTGTTTTCAATGATTTACTAAGCTTTATAAGTAAGAATTTTAAAAATAATCCACATGCAATTAATAAAGATGCAGACCAAATTGACTTAAGCATCCAAGAATATAATCAAAAAAACATCATAAAAAGCAACATAACTTTAAATGTTATCGATACTTTCATCAAAAATGTCAAGGATAATTATGATGACGACTATAAGGGGATAGGTCAAGCTCCAAAGTTTCCACATGCAAGCACATTCGATACTCTTTTAGATATATATAAAATAAATAAGAGTGAAGAGGCTTTACTCATGAGCGAAGAGGCTTTAAAAGCCATGGCAGAAGGGGGTATCTACGATCAGATAGAAGGCGGGTTTTTCAGATACAGCATAGATGAATTATGGAAAATACCCCATTTTGAAAAAATGCTCTATACGAATGCTGAGCTTATAGAACTCTATTCTAAGATGTATAGCATAAAACCAACACTGTTATTCAAAAAAGTTGTGGAAGATACAATCAAAAATATGAATGAGCGACTTTTGTATGAAGGCTTATACAAAAGTGCGAGTGATGCCGACAGCGAAGAAGAGGAAGGAAAGTATTTTGTTTTCTCCTATGATAATGCAAAGAAAGCTTTAAATGATGCTGGTCTTAGCAATACACAAGAGATATTGCAATATTTCAATATTAGCAAATATGGGAACTTTGAAAACCACACAACAAACCCCTATTTAAGCCAAGAAAAAGTTCCAAAAAATATTGAACTTGCTAAAAAAACATTGAAACACTTAAGAGGCGAAGTAACTTATCCTTTTATAGACTCTAAAATGTCTACCTCATGGAATGCCTTGATGGCATCAGCACTTTTTGAAGCAGGAAATATTGATGAAAAATACTCAAAACAAGCCATATCTTTAGTAGAGAATATACTGAACAAATTACAAAAGAATGGTGTTTTATACCATCAAGTTCTCCCAAATTCCACTTTAAAAGTGACAGGCTTGCTCGAAGATTATTCATTTTTAATAGATGCATTGATTAAAGCAAACCAATATACACAAAATAAAAAATATCTACATGTAGCTACAACTCTGTTAAAGAGTGCAATTCATAAATTTTATAAGGATGAGATTTGGTATTTATCTGATGGATCATTTACTTCCCAAGCATCTCTGCAAGATGCAAGCTACAAAAGTGCCATGGCAAAAATGATACAAAATGTGTTTGTTATTTCATTACTAAATGGAGATACTGCGTTACATAATCTGGCGATACAGAACTTGGAAAATATATCTTCCCAAATAAAAAACAACCCTGGCGCATATCCTGAAGCAATAAAAATAGTTCTTATGGATAAAAAAGCCCTCATACTTTTAAAAGGAAAGCAAGAACGCTTACACGAGTTAAGAAACATAAAAAAGGAGATTGACTATCCGTACATGTACATCTTAGAAGTTGATGAAAACATACTGCAAGCCTGCTCAAACAACGAATGCTTTTCTTTCTCAAAAGATTCCAATATTCTCAAAGAAGGGATAAAAAAATATTTAAAATAGTTTACATGTAGAAATTACCAAAGCACCTTTTTATATCAAAACAGATAAAATCTTTTTTATGATTAAAAGAATCCCCACTAAACAAATTTTTGTCGGTAATGTTGCCATCGGCGGTGATGCGCCTATTAGCACACAGTCTATGACATACTCACAAACACGTGATGTTGCTACGACCGTTGAGCAGATTAACAGGCTTCATTTTGCAGGTTGTGACATAGTTCGTGTTGCCGTGCCTGACATGGAAGACGCACTTGCTCTCAAGTCTATAAAAGAGCAGATATCTTTACCTCTTGTAGCAGACATACACTTCAACCATAAACTGGCACTTATTGCCGCTGAAGTTGTTGACTGCATACGGATAAACCCGGGAAATATCGGTTCAAAAGACAAAGTAGCAGAGGTTGTAAAAGCTTGCCAAGCCAGAAATATCCCTATCCGAATCGGTGTAAATGCGGGAAGTTTAGAGAAAGAATTTTTAAACAAATACGGGCAAACTTCAGAAGGGATGGTGGCATCTGCCGAGTACAACATAAAATTCCTCGAAGACTTAGGTTTCAGCGATATAAAAATCTCCCTTAAAGCGAGCGATGTGCAAAGAACTGTTGCAGCGTACAGAATGCTTCGTCCAAAAAACAACTACCCGTTTCATTTGGGAGTTACAGAAGCCGGCACACTTTTTCACGCTACGGTAAAAAGTTCCATAGGTCTTGGCGCACTTTTACTTGATGGTATCGGCGATACGATGAGAGTCTCGATAACGGGCGAGTTGGAAGAAGAGATAAATGTAGCAAGAGCAATTTTAAAAGATAGCGGTGCGATGCCCGATGGTCTCAACATCATTTCCTGCCCTACATGTGGAAGAATCGAAGCGGATTTAGTTTCAGCCGTAAGCGAGATAGAAAAAAGAACAGCTCACATAAAAACACCGCTCAATGTCTCAGTCATGGGCTGCGTTGTAAACGCCATAGGTGAAGCCGCACATGCAGATGTCGCCATCGCTTACGGAAAAGGAAAAGGACTTATCATGGTAAAAGGGATAGTTGTCGCCAACCTGAACGAAGATGAACTTGTAGATAGATTTGTGAGTGAAGTTGAAGCCATGGCGAGCAAGGCTGAATAATGCAAGATAATCTTTACAACCTCGCCTTTGAGCGTTCGATTTTAAGTTCCATTGTTTTTGAACCTCAACAGTTTGATGAACTAAGTACCGCTCTGAGAAAAGATGATTTTTATCTTCCGGCTCATCAGGATATCTTTCATTCCATGACGACACTTTTGCAAAAAGATGAACCGATAGATGAAGAGTTTATAAAAAAAGAGCTTATCAAAATGAAAAAGTTTGATGAGCAGGTTATGCTTGAGATACTCTCGGCAAATCCTATCTCAAACACAAGAGCCTATGTCGCAGAGATAAAAGACAAATCACTCAAACGCCATCTTTTAACACTCACTACTGAGATAAAAAGGGTGACAGTTGAAGAAGAACTCTCAAGCGCAGAAGTTATAGACATAGTTGAGAAAAAGCTCTACGAAATAACTCAGGACAACCAGACAAGCGACTTTAAAGACTCCCCAAAAATGACTTACGACACTATGGAATACATCAAAGAGATGAAAGCCCGTGGAAACAGTGTCTTAGTTGGAGTGGATACAGGCTATCATGAGCTCAATAAAATGACAACTGGTTTTGGAAAGGGGGATTTGGTTATTATCGCTGCACGTCCGGCCATGGGAAAAACTTCTTTTATACTAAACACCGTTAATTCCCTTATCATGCAAGGCAAAGGTGTGGCTTTTTTCTCACTGGAAATGCCGGCTGAGCAGTTGATGCTAAGACTTCTTTCCATTCAGACTTCCATCCCACTTCAAAAACTCCGTGTCGGTGACATGAACGATGACCAATGGGGAAGTTTAGGTGGTGCGATAGATAAAATGAATACGGCCAAACTTTATGTGGATGACCATGGAAGTATTAATATCAATCAACTTCGCTCAAAATTGAGAAAACTCAAAAATAAGCATCCTGAGATTGAGATAGCAGTTATCGACTACTTGCAGATTATGAGTGGTGTCGGAACTCAGGACAGGCACTTACAGGTCTCCGAGATGTCTCGTGGACTAAAAATGCTTGCTCGTGAACTTGAGATGCCAATCGTCGCACTCTCCCAGCTCAACCGCGGACTTGAGTCTAGAAATGACAAACGTCCGATGCTCAGCGATATTCGTGAATCTGGTTCTATTGAGCAGGATGCGGATATTATCTTGTTTGTGTATCGTGATGATGTTTACCTTTACAAAGAGGAAAAAGAGCGCGAAAAAGCTGCAAAAGCTGACGGCAAAGAGTTCACTTCTACCTACATTGAAAAAGAGGAAGAGGATGCTGAAATCATCATCGGCAAGCAAAGAAATGGACCGACCGGACATGTGAAGCTTGTGTTTCAGAAAAAACTTACCCGCTTTGTGGATGCGCCGTCTTATGCGAGAGGTGTTGAAACAGTTTATGAAAATGTAGATACAAGATCAGCAGACATGGATATGGGCGAACCGTCATTCTCAATGCCGACTCTTTAGCAGATGCTAGAAAGAGTCTCTCTTTTTCAATCAAAAAGAGAGTTCTTTATTTTTTTCTTGGCATGTATATTTATACTGACCTACTCTCTCCTTATAGAATTTCAAAACTACAAACAACTCACGAGGTTTGATTCCAACTTAGTCTCTGCAACAGTTATAAAGCAGTACACAAAAACAAAAGAAACCAAAACGGGTAAACTAAAAACCTATCAGGTCATAAAACTAAAAAGCGATAAAGGGTTTTCATTTTACACTACTGCTAAAAAAAACTTTCCAAATGCTATCGGGAAAAAAATAAAGCTTGAATTATGGGCGGGAGAAATTACTTTCTATAAGTATTTGACTAGATTCTATGCCTTTAGCAAAATCTTAGATGTTAACCATGACGAGACCCTAAAACAAAAACTAAATTCCCATCTCTCGTCCGTACATGTGAACCAAGATATAGCAAATATCTACCAAGCGCTTTACACAGCATCTCCACTGCCAAAAGAGTTACAAAGTGCTTTTTCGACATTAGGAGTATCACATCTGCTGGCTATCAGCGGCTTTCATTTAGGAGTTCTAAGTATTCTGCTTTTCTTTTTGCTACAGTACCCTTACAGATTTTTGCAAGACAGATACTTTCCCTTTAGAAATTCAAAAAGAGATTTATTTATAATTGTTTCTATCGCGCTCTTAGCCTACTTACTTTTTTTAGATTCTCCAGATTCATTGCTGCGAGCCTTTGCTATGCTCATCATAGGTTTTATACTTTATGACAGAGGAATTAAAATAGTATCCATGCAGACATTGCTGCTGAGTGTCATGCTGCTCTTGGCACTTTTTCCCAGACTTCTCTTTGGTCTTGGATTTTGGCTCTCTGTATCTGGAGTTTTTTATATCTTCTTATTTCTCATTCACTTCAAATACCTCAGCAAAATTTGGCAATTTATCTTAGTCCCTTTTTGGGTATATATCCTAATGCTGCCGTTTTCTCTGGCTATATTTTCAAGCTTTAGTCTGTATCATCCGCTCTCCATTATCTGGACATCACTTTTTACAATCTTTTATCCGCTGAGTATATTTTTACATGTGATTGGCTTTGGAAATCTGCTTGATGGTGTTTTAGAGGGTTTCATTCGTTTAGGAAATACCCAAATAATGGTTCCGCTTGAGTTTACATGGCTTGCACTCCATGTAACACTATCTTTTCTTGGTATATGGAAAAAGAGTTTTATATGGCTACTGCTCTTTTATAGTTTCTCTTCTTTGATATACGCGATTTATCATGTAGCATAGTTTCAATCCGTAAATAAAGATAATCCATGAAACATAAATCCATAAAAATAAAAACATGACAATAGCAAAAGAGCCGTACATGGTTGTATAGGATTTGTTATAAAAAACATAGTAAATAAAAGCATTTTTTGAGATGCTAAAAACTATAGCAATTATAAATGAGCTTATAGCTGAGGCTTTTGGATTTATTTTCGTGTTTGCACCGATTTGAAAGATAAGAAAAAAAAGTCCCCAGATGATAACATAAGGGATAAGAGGAAGTATATTTAATCCTGACGTGTACTCATTGCTAGACATCACATTTGCCACATAACCGGTAATATAAAACGAGGCTCCCAATGCTATCGGGGTAAGTGTCAGCATTGTCCAGTAGGTAGTTATTGACTCCCAAAGCGTTCTTGGTTTTGCATGAAATATTTTGTTGGCGATGTACTCGAAGTTTTTAAAAAATAAAAGTGAAGAGACAAGGATAGCTATAAAACCTATAATTCCCATTTTTGATGAGTTTTGTAAAAAACCATTTATCTGCTCCATAACAACTTCAGAGTTTACAGGCATAAGATTTGAAAATATAAAAGTCTGTATACTCAGATAGTATTCCGAAAATGAAGGTAAAGAAGTAAGAAGAGTCAACATTATCAACAAAATCGGGATAATTGTAAAGATTGTGTAATAACTAAGGCTCGCTGCAAATAAAGTCAACTCTTTATCAAAAAAACTACTGATGAAAAACTTTATATGACCATATAAATGTTCTACTTTCAATCTATTTATTTGCATGTCATTTGTGCCTCTGCTTACTTTAAAATTAATTAAGTCCCATTTTAGCAGGATTTAAAATATTGTTCGGGTCAAATGCTTTTTTTATAGACTTAAATAAGTTCATCTCTTCGTCCGTAAAAGCCATGTGCATGTAAGGTGCTTTTGCAAGACCTATCCCATGTTCACCGCTTAAAGTTCCACCTAAATCAATAGTTGCCTGAAAAACTTCTTCTATAGCTTTATAAGCGATTTTTACCTGCTCAGGGTCTTTGCCGTCTACCATAACGTTTGTATGTACATTTCCATCGCCTGTGTGACCAAAACATGGTATTTTTACATTATACTTGTCTGCTATCGCATAAAATCTCTCAAGCAGTTCAGGCAAAGCAGAGCGTGGAACTGTTACATCTTCATTGAGTTTTTTGCTTCCATAAACACTCAAAGCAGGAGAAGCATTACGTCTTGCAAACCAGATATCTTTTGCTTCTTTGTCATCTTTTGCTATTTTAAATTCTATACAACCGTTTTCACGAAAAACTTTCTCTATTTGCGCTAATTGAAAGTTTAAATCTTCCTCCAGATTTCCATCCACATCAGTAACAAGTAAAGCCCCTGCATCAACAGGTAAGCCTTTATGAAAAGTTTGCTCAACCGCACGGATTGTCAAGTTGTCCAAAAATTCCATAGCAACCGGCGTGATTCCGCTCGCCATAGTTTTGTAAACTGCTTCCATAGCTTGATGAACGCTGTCAAAAATTCCCATAGCTGTTTTTGTCATTTTAGGTTTTGGAATGAGCTTGAGAGTTATCTCAGTCAAAACTGCCAAAGTACCTTCAGAGGCTATAAGGATACCGCTGATGTTGTAACCGGCAACATCTTTGATAGTTCTTTTTCCAGCTTTAATGATATCTCCATTTGGTAAAACTGCGCGAGTCGCCATCACATAATCTTTTGTGATTCCATACTTTGCAGCTCTCATTCCACCGGCATTTTCACTCACATTTCCACCGATTGTCGAATATTCCTGGCTAGCAGGGTCCGGCGGATAAAAAAGACCCAACTCTTCCACAGCGCGCTGAAGATCCATGTTAATAACACCCGGTTGGACAACTGCAACCATGTTTTTCATGTCAATCTCTAAGATTTTATTCATGTGTTTTTCCATCGCAAGGACAATTCCGCCACTACTTGGAAGAGCACCGCCTGTAAAACCGCTGCCGGCTCCGCGAGGAACTATGACAATCAGATGCTCATTACAGTACTTTAAAATGTTGCTGATATCTTCTTCATCTCTTGGAAAAACTACAGCATCCGGTTCAAAATGTTCTCGTGTTGCATCATAAGAATAAGCGAGTAAATGAGCTTTATCAACATAGATATTCTCTGCGCCAACAATTGATGCGAAATGTTTTACATGTATTGAATCTATCACAGTTAGTCCTTTAATTCAAATTTTTTTAATAAGTTTTGAAGTTTTTTATCGCCATTTTTAACAATCTCATAAAGCTGTTTGTTATCTTTGTTAGCCTCTATCATTAACTCGTAGTAATAAGGTTCATAATCTTCAAGTTTACTGCTTCCCTCTCCCCACCAGTTTGCTTCAATCTTTTCAACTCTTGTATAAAAAGGAAGCTGCGCTTTCTCTTGCACAAGCGGTGCATCTGATATGCTCAAAATTTTAAAGCTTTTAGAGTCAAGAGTAAAAACTTTTTTATCCAGATAGATAAATACAATCCCGACAGCAGTAGATATACTTAAGTTAGTAAAATCTTCTCTTAAAGGCGTTGGATGCCCGTTAAAAGAAAGGATAGTAGCAAATAAATCGGGGTGTATCCACTGCACGCTTTTTGTGCTTGTCGTGATTCTATGGTAAATCTCTTCACTAGGAGCCACCAAGAATGCTCTTGAATATCCAAAAGCCAGGAGTGCTGTATCACCAACCTGTACTGTCCATTTACCATTGGGTAAAGAATTTTGAATAAGAGCATTATAATCGCTCAGCTCAAGAGTTGCTGTTTCACTCTTTTGATCATAGCTTTGAACTATAATATTTTTTAAAATCACACTATGATTATCGGCTAATTTATGTATGATAAAACCACTCATCCCCACATCAATCTTTTCCACTTGAATGGTAGCGGTATTTTCTGTTTCATTTACACTTGCTATTGGTGCTTTTACAACATCTGCGAATAAACCGGAGGCAAAAATTAAAATTAAAATTGCGTATTTCATATCTCTTCTTTATATTTAAGTATTGCGATTATACCGAACAAACCTCAGACTAAGCAAAAATTTGTTAAGGTTTCAGAATTATTTTTTTTAAGGTCATATTGGTGATACGATTTTTCATACTTTTACTATTCTCAATTGCACTTTTTAGCTCAGAAGTTGAAAATTTTCGCTGGTTAAAAGACGAAACATATTTAGTTTTTTTAGAAAAACACAACCTTCCAACAAAAGAACTTTACTACAATCTTGATAAAGATGACCAAAGACTTACAGAAGAGGTTCGCTCAGGTGTCCATGCCCAGATATTAAGATCGTCTAAAAATGAAATTGAGCAGATTTTAATCCCTCTAACGGATGAACTTCAAGTGCATATTTTTAAAAAAAACGGCTCTTATGAATTTGAAGCACTTCCTATCATAAGTGAAACAAAAACTGAAGCTTTCAGCCTCACTATTGACAACTCACCATACTATGATATTGTGAAAAAAACAGGTTCAAAAAAATTAGCTCAAATTTTTGTTTCAAGCTTTAAAAACTCACTAAACTTTAAAGTAGATCTTCGAAGCGGAGATAAAATGGCTATGATTTATGAACAAAAATATCGTCTTGGTGATATTTTTTCAATGCCTGAACTCAAAGCTGCAATGATAGAACTAAGAGGTAAAAAACATTATATTTATTTAAATAATGATGAGCGATATTATGATGAAAATGGTCATGAAGTTGAAGGTTTTTTACTTGCTAGTCCAGTTCGTGGTGCTAGAATTTCATCCTATTTTACAAAAAGCAGATTTCACCCAATATTACATAAATGGAAAGCCCACCTAGGTATTGACTATGCAGCAAGGCGCGGAACACCTGTACAGGCTGCTGGAAGTGGAACTATTGTCTATGCTTCAAATGCCGGAAGCTATGGTAATCTTATAAAAATCCGCCATGCTGATGGATATGAGACAAGATATGCTCACCTTAAATCGTTTCGTAATGGTATAAGAAAAGGCAAAAGTGTTAAAAAAGGGCAAGCAATAGCTTATGTCGGAACTACAGGTCGCTCAACTGGTCCGCATTTACATTTTGAACTTAGAAAACAAGGGAGAGCCATTAACCCGCTAAGAGTTGTCCAAGTAACTACTAAAAAACTTAAAGGTAAAGAGAAAGAAGCATTTAACAAACTAAAAGAAAACTATGATCAAAGTATATCTCTACATGTAGAGAACAATACACTGTTTGAAAGAACAAAGCCACTTGAATCAGTCTGCTATCTAATCCTGCCAAAAAAAGTTTAATATGCCAAAAATAGACTCTATCCAAGAGCTTATAAATCCGAATTTTACAAAGCCAATACTTATCAACTATACTCACAAAGGCATACAAAAAACATGGGAAGCAGTCCATAGCCATGACAGCGTTTCCATACTTTTATGGCATGAAGAAAAAGAAGCATTTGTAATAGTAAAGCAACTTCGGGCAACAGTTCTTAATAAAAATAAAACAAATGGTTACACGCACGAACTTTGCGCAGGTATAGTTGACAAAAATCTTTCACATGTACAAATAGCACAAGAAGAGATACTTGAAGAGTGTGGATTTGATGTTCCGCTTGAGAATATACAAAAAGTCAGTTCCTACTATACAAGCGTAGGAATTTCCGGAGCCATGCAGACGCTTTACTTTGCAAAAATTGATGAGGGCATGAAGATAAATGATGGCGGTGGACTCCATGATGAGGAGATAGAAGTACTCTACATACCGACATCTCAGGCAAAAAAGTTTATGTTTGATGAGTCTTATCAAAAAACACCGGGACTTATCATGGCGTTTTATTGGTTTTTCGATAACCAATAAAACTAAAAAATTATTCCTCTTCTTTACTCATATGATCTTTAGCTTTGATTCCCATCAAAGAAAGTCCCGTTTTCAGAGAAAGTGCTACTACCATAAATAATTTAAGCAGTTTTGCTTCATCTTCACTGCCTATAATCCTAAAATCATAATAAAACTTGTGCAAAGATGCTGCTAGTGCTTTTAGATAATCTGGCAGTTTTTGAACTTGACGAGAACTAAAAGCATCTTCTATAATTTCAGGGAGTAAAAGCGCATCAAACAGCAAGCTGTCTGCATTTTCATTAAGACCTTTGAGCGAAGAATTCAATATTTCTTCTCTGCTAAAGTCACTTTTATTAAGAATAGTATTGATTCTGGCATGCGCATACTGTATATAAAAAATAGGGTTTGAGCTGTCCTGCTTTTTAAATTCTGCTAAATCAAATTCTAATGCTGTATCACTTTTTTTAGACGCAAAGATAAATCTAAGTGCATCGGAACCTATCTCTTCAACTATATCGCTCATAAGTATGACATTACCGGCACGTTTACTCATTTTATAAGGCTCGCCGTCTTTAAGCAGGCTCACCATTTGAGAAAGTAAAACTTCCAGTTTATTGGAATCGTAGTCTAAAAATTCAACGGCAGCTTTTACACGAGGGATGTAACCATGATGGTCAGCACCCCAAATGTTAACGTGGTGTTCATACCCTCTCTCAAACTTTTGATTATGATAGACAATATCTCCGGCTAGGTATGTTGGACGATTGTCTTCACGAACAACCACTCTGTCCTTTTCATCTCCATGCGTCTCTGACGCAATCCACATTTTGCCATCTTTTTCATAAACACCATTGCCCATTTTAGCCAGAACTCTATCCCAATCATCATAAAGAGATGACTCATAGACAAATGTATCGAAGAAAATATTTAAATCACCCAAATCTTTTACGATGATTTCCATAACCTTATCTTTTGCCCAAAGTGCAAGTTCTTTTTGTCTGGATTGATTATTTAAAATATCTATGCCAAATTTTTCTACAGCACCCAAGACAAGACCTGTTAAATACTCACCTCTATAATAGCTCTCAGGATACTCAACATCTTCACCTAGGACAGTTGCACGACCCTCAAGCTGGATGGATAATCCAAGTAAATCTATCTGATTTCCGGCATCATTTACATAATACTCAGCCGTGATGTCATAGCCTAAATGTCTGGCAAGTCTTAGAAGGGTATCTCCGTAAACTGCTCCCCGGGCATGCCCAATATGTAAAGGTCCGGTCGGGTTTGCACTCACAAATTCTAAAAGAATTTTTTCTTTCTTTTCTTGTTTGCCAAATTCAGCTGGATTATCTAATGCCCAGGTAGCGTATTCGCTTAAAAAATTTTCACTAAGACGAAAATTTAAATACCCTTTTACCGCTTCAACAGCAGAGAAAACCTCACTATCATCAAATGAGGAAGCTAATTCATCTGCAATTATCATAGGTGATTTTCTTAACTCTTTGGAGAGGGAAAAAGCGATTGGGGTAGCAAAATGACCAAAAGAGCGATCTTTTGGTTTTTCTAAAACAACTTCACGGCCAAATTTTTCACGCAGAAGCGCCGACACTCGTTGTTTCAAGATTTACGCTTGTGTAGTAGTTTTTGGAGTTTCAACAGCAGCAACTTCTTCGCTTTTTTCTACTTTCTTTGGAGTTTCTGCTGCAGCGCTAACTTCCTCTGAAGTCTCTTCTTTCATCTCTTTTTTAAAGTTTTTGATACCCTGACCAATCCCTTTTGCTAAATCTGGTATTTTTTTAGCACCAAATAATAAAACGATGATTCCAAATATTATTAATAATTCTGTTCCACTAGGCATTCCCATAGGTTGTTTCCTTCTTTTTTTAAATTAAGTCAAAAAGTATATCTAGTATTTGCTGTAACTACTCTTATTGCTATTACTAAGGCCAAAAATATTATTAATATTCGATATCTTCCCATTTTTGTACAAAATCATTTATCTCTTCGGTTGGTATTTTTAATTTAGCTGCAATAGCAATCAACTTTAAAGTAGCGGCGGCAACATCTAAATCATCATTTACCACCAAATAGTCATATTCGGAGACTCTTTGTATTTCTCTTTTTGCCATTTTTATACGAGCATCAATCACTTCTTTTGAATCAGTAGAACGATTCTCAAGTCGTTTTTTAAGTTCTGAGAGAGTTGGCGGAGTTATAAACACTGAAGTAGAAATATCGCTCAGTCTGTTCTTTACTGCTGTATTGCCTTGAACATCAATATCAAAAATCACTAATTTTCCGGCATTTAACGCTTCTTTAACGGGTTTGAGTGACGTTCCGTAATAATTACCATGAACTACAGCATACTCTAAAAAATGATCATTTTTTATGTCTTCTTTAAACTCATCTACACTTACAAAATGATAGTGGACACCTTCAACCTCCCCTTTTCTTATAGGTCTGGTTGTTGTAGAAATTGAAAAATAGTAATCGCCTATATCATCAGATATCTTTTTTATAAGAGAACTTTTCCCTGCTCCACTGGGACCTGAGAGTATGAGTACCGCTCCACTGTGTAAATTCACTATTTGTCACCAAGTGTTATATTTATACTTATTTTCATTCCTTTTAATGATGCCGCTACATCTTCATTTGTCAAAGCTTTAAGTAATTTTTTAAGAGCTTCTACGCCTTCATTTTCTTCACTGTTTACTGCTGTATTGTCTTTACTTAAACTCTCGTTTTTCTCTTCAATAGTATCAATCTCTTCTGCTACATCTTCAGTGAAGTTCTCTTCCATGCTCTCCTCTTCAAGCATTTCTTCTGGTTCTTGAGGTAAATCATCCACCTCTTCGCCGATGGCAAGCTTTAAATCTCTGCTGTTTAGTCCGCTAATGTCTTTTATGCTGCTTTGGGCTATACTCATAAGTGTTTCGGCATCCAGTTCACTATTTAGATCTTCATCACTCAAATTCTCAACTGCATTTTTTATTTGTGTTTCCAAGTCATCATCCATGGATAGTTCTTCCTCTAATAAAAAATCTTCACTGAGTTCTTCAGGTTCATCAATATTTTCATCTTCATCATCTTGGGTTGGAATATCAGTATTTGTCTCCGCCAAAAGTTCTTCTTCCAAGTCATCATCCATGGATAGTTCTTCCTCTAATAAAAAATCTTCACTGAGT
>CALCGG010000097.1 GCA_937900945.1 uncultured Sulfurimonas sp.
AATAATACTTTTTTACATAATAGATTTGCGATTCACTTAAGCTTAAGTAATCAGAACATCTTGCAAAACAACACCTTCGAGTATAACTCTGTCGGTATCATGATTATGGGTTCAAAAAACAGTGAAGTTATCAATAATAGCATACTCAGTTGCACAGGAGCAGCTGGCATTGGAGTTGTACTCAAAATGGTATCTAATTTTTTATTTGAAAAGAACAGTGTAAAATATAATGCGCAAGGGATTTATATAGACACCAAACACACAGAAGAAGGGATGCAAAGAATAATTCGCTACAACACAATCGCATATAACAAAGAAGCCTTTCACTTCCATGGTGCGATTAAAAACAACACTATTACCCATAATGAGATTTATGCAAATATAGACGATGTTGTAAAATCTGCAAAAAGTGATGTAACTTACTTAAATATCGTGAAGAATAACTACTGGGACAGATATACAGGATTTGACAAAGATGGAGATAATATCGGAGACAGTCCGCATAAAATATATCAATATGCAGACCAGCTTTGGCACTATAACCATAAACTTAAATTCTTTTACGCAAGTCCAGTAATGTCATTACTGAATTTTTTAGCCAATCTGGCTCCGTTTGTGGAACCGATTCTAACTATTGAAGATAAAAAGCCGCTAATCTCCGCTACTAAAGAATAAGATTACTCTTCACTCTTTAGAATTCTTTTTACAACTTCATTATAATCAATAACTTCTTTGCCTTGTTGAATATCAGACTTTAGCTTATGTGCGCTAAATCCATACCCCATCGGAGTGACATTATCAGTATCATAAAACGCTTTTCTTGCATCTATCCACTCACCTGACTTAAGATCAGTAATCCATATATTTGCCGTATCACTCCAAGAAATATTTTCTGACTTGAACCAACTAGCCATACAGCCTATGTCATCAAAAACATACTTTTTACCAGTTTTTTGGTCTATAACTTGTGTTGTATTGTGCCTATCGCTCACAACCATAACACATCTCGAGCACATGTCTCTATCCCAGTGTATAGTTAAATCTGTTGTTTTTTTATTATCACATCCCATAAACATTGATACAAAAAGTAAAGATGAAAAAGATGTAAATAAAAGCTTGCTAAAGTTCATTATCTGACTCCATTAAATTAAAATACGCTAAAGCCAAACACCATTTTTTATAAAATATATGATTGGATAAAGGCTGAGTAATATAACATAAACTGAGCTCAATAATATTGATATTTTACAATTTTTAGCTCTCTCTTTTTGTGATGAGTTTATGAAACCGGCAATTATCCCATAAAATGTTCCTCCAAAAAGCAATGCATAAAGAAGATAGCCTATATAATGATAATCTTTCTGTAAAAAGCAGAATGGACAATGATGTGTTGGGAGTTCATATATGTATGTTCCAAAAAATACAATAATGCTTATGAGAGATATAATAATAAATATTATGTTGCTTATTGCAAAAAGATATCTGTTTTTTAGGAAATAAAAGAGAATTATAAATAAAAAGTTTCCATAAAAAAGAGTCAAAAGAGTCGGCGTATCTATAAGGAAAATATTTGAGATGTAAGAAGTAGCGGAGCTGGAGTACAAGCTTCCACAGCAACTTACCATCTTGTCAACATCAATCGAACTAAACATAACACCTTCCAAGATCAGCTCTGCCATTAGCAGGAAAAAAGCTATGATAAAAAGTCCAAATTTTTGTTTTGTATAGGGCTGGTTTTCCTCTTTAATGTCCGCACTGTGAAGCATGAGCCAATAAGCAAAAAGGTATAGATTAATAATTTTTATGATAAACAGATATGTTCCATACGGCGTTGCATCAACGACCCCTGCCGCGCACATGGCACCGGTCAGTACATGTGAGAGCTTATCTAGGGTGAAGATAAAAAAGAGAAAAAGAGGCACTTTAATGGCAAAAATATACTTAATAATTGTTGCAGCCAAATAGCTCTGTTTTTCAAGTTTGTATTGACTTTGAGTTGTGGAGTTTAAATCCCATTTTAAAAATATTTTCACACTCAACACAAAAGCGATTATTGCAAAAAATGCAAAAATAAAATTTAATATGAAAATAGTCAAGACTTCCGGAGTAAATATCAAACTATTTTTCCATTATGAATCTCTATCTCACGGTCTACAAAATCAAGTCCAATAAAAAGCGGATCATGTGTCGCTATGATGATTGTTTTGTTAAGTGATTTTAACTCTCTTAATATCTCTAAAAAGTGCTGTGAGAGTTTCTCGTCAAGATTTGCCGTTGGCTCATCTGCTATGATTATTTTAGGATTATTTACATTTGCTCTTGCTATCGCCACACGCTGTTGCTCGCCTCCTGAAAGGTTTCGAACAACAGAATCTTCTTTATGTTCAATATGAAATCGCTTCATAACTTCCTGAATTTTTTCATCTGCTTCTTCGGAGTCCGGATTTAATGGAACTAAAGGGAGTAAAATATTTTCTTTAACACTCAAAGTCGGTATAAGATTGTATTTTTGAAATATAAAGCCTATGTTATCTCTTCTGTAAATGGAAGCGAAGTTATCAGGCAGCTTGGATATTTGCTTGCCATCTACTATAACCTCACCGCTTGAAGGTTTACTCAGAGCCGCGATAAGAGAGAGTATGGTACTCTTTCCGCTTCCGCTGGCACCTTTTAAAACTATAAGTTCACCTTCTTTTATGGTTAAGTTTACATTTTCTAATGCTTTTACTTTATCATTTTTGCTAACATCATATATTTTTGTTATATTTTTTAGTTTAATCATTATTTACAAACCACCTATTTAAGTGGTAATTGTATCAAAAAATACTCCAAATATCATACCACTAAATCAACCTCGTACATACTCCCTGCTCCACCATCCTCTTTTAGATAAATTGAGCTCTCTTTCAGCAGTCCTTGTAAATTTCTGCTACTGTCAGTCAAGTCAAATAATGTGTCTATTTTACCTAAATAAAGAAAGAGAAAAATACAACTCACCTTATCACTTCATCTGCTTCAAGTGTCGCTACTTTCCATGAAGGGATTATAGTTGCAGCAATGTAGATAGGAACGCTGAGCAAAAACACCAGAAACAGCGTTTGCATGTCAAAAACAAATGGCAGTTCAAAATTTGTTTTTAATTGAGAATACCCTACAAATATATCCCTAAGCAATGGTGCTTGAAATAAATACACATATGCAAGGGAAAGCCCTACTCCTAAACCGTATGAAAATAAGGAGATTACAAAGGACTCATAGAACTTCTCTTTGAGTACATCATCAACAGTCCAGCCGATTGCTTTTAATATCCCTATCTCTCTTTTTTCTTCGCTTGTCACCCCGCTTGCTTTGTCATAGATAATTATAAAGAATGTGAAAAGTGTCACTATAAAAAGTGCTAAGAATATTCCACTTTTATAATCAAAAATATTTTGATAACTTACTTTTAAATCCCCAGTTGTGATGATTCTGGTATCTGGAAACATCAGCTTTATTTTTGATGCCACTGTTTGTATCTCCATAGGATTTGCCACCTTGACTACTATGTCTGTAGCCTTTGATGGATCAAGATCAAAAATCTCTCTCACAATCTCTTGGGGCATGATTATCATGTCGTTTGATTCTAAATTTGTATCTCCGTCAAAAACTCCGCCGAGAGTTACTTTTTTCAAGGTTCCGTTCGGCTTTATAAAATTAAAATACTCTTTATAATAACTATTTTCCATCGTGCGTTTAACTCCAGCGCCAACAAGCATGGAAGAGTTTTCTTTGAGTTTATCAAAATCAAACTTTTTGACAAGATTTACAAAGCTGTTTTTATACTGGTTTTCATACTGCTCAATGCCTACAACACTGAAATTCACACCAGCATTTTCAAAATAGTAATAACCCCAAACACGTGCCACAGCATCACTGACCCCTGGAATCTCCAAGATTTTGTCTACTCTGTTTACATCTATATCATAATGCCTTCCGGCTTTCATTTTTTGCACTATGATTTGAGGAAGTGTGTCAACAGTAGAATCCATTTCATACCGAAGGGAGTTTGTGATAAAAAAAACAGAAGTTAAAAGAAAAGTTAAAATTGTAAAAACAGTGACTATAAAAAAGTTTTTATAGCTCTGTCTTAGTATCGCATTTATTGCATACTCGATTAAATACAAATTTATTTTCTTTCTCATTTACTTATCTTTACGGCTTGAGAATGTGAGATTACATAAGTCGTTGGAAAGTATTCACGCAGGCTGCCATCATCTTTATATATAGAAAAAACATCAGTCAAACTTCTATGTCTTATGTAAGTTGCCTCTGTTGAGATTGCCAAGTCAGGAAGCCCTGACAATTTTATAAAAGCTAGTTTTTTCTCAAGCGCTTGGGAACTTATAGATTTTTCATAACTTAGATATAAACTCTCTAGCAGCAACAAAGAGAATAATCCTGAAAATATATAGAGAATATATTGTGTCTTTTTTGTATAACTGTTCTTATTATTCATCTAGTTTATACACGTCCTCTTTTGTAATATCTTGAAATTTCACAATCTTAGAAGCTCTGTGATCCATATAAAAAGTTTTAGCTTCACTCTCAGACTCAAAAGGGATAAGCTCATCGCCCATTGGACCATAAGTATCACTCCCTATTACAAAGTAAGCTTGCTGAGCTTCTATCACTTTTTGTGAATAGTAGTCACTAACCAATATTTTTGAAATATTTTCTTTATTATCAAAATAGTATTTCATCAAATCTTTAACACCATCAAATGAGTAGTGATGCTCATCCTTTGTGTCTTTATAAAAAATTTGTGCTACCCATCGTGGATATTTATATACAAACATGCCACAAACAGGGCATTTTTCATCTTTTGTTACTTTTATATGCTCTGGTAATTTTCGAGCCGTAGAAATTCTCTGAACATCCCATAAATATAGAACTACCGCTTGAAAATGGTTTTCTTTCATTGGTTTACAAAGATTCTCATTTTTTATCGAATTTGTCAGCTCATCAATATTTGAGTATTTTTCAAAATCTATATTTTGATTACACAGTTTTTGATATATTTTTTCACCCATTGGATAAATTTTTTTCTGCTTTGCAAGTTCACTAAACTCTGTTTGGGCAGTTAAATTATTGAAAGTAAGAAATGTTGAAATTAGTAAAAATAGAAGTTGTTTGATGAACATTCAATTACCTTAGAGTTGATAACTAAATATTATCTAAAAAGTGTTAAATTATAGTTAAGAATACCTCTAAGCTCTTCTTAAAAGCATCAATCTTCTAACAAATAGTATAACAAGCGATACGGCCAAGATTTTAAAATCAATCTCACTTGCCATATGGATATTTTGGAAGGTGTCACTTTGAGTAGCTTCAACTCCGAGGGCTTGCATGGCTAAAATTTTAGGAGCATAAACTCCGCTGAACATGAGAGAACTAAAGATTACTGTTACTGCACTTGCAAAAGAGATGGCATCTCTCTGTCCTGTCTTATACATAGCAGCTTCATATACAACTACTCCAAATGCTACAAAATATATCCAGTAAGAAAACTTATAAAAAATTTGACCCATAATGATGCCGGCATTGTAATTGTCCATCAGCATATCTACCAATATTTCATCTGAATGGAATACAATCGGTGCAACAACAGCGCCCAAAACAAGAACGGCACCAAAGGTAGCTGCAAGCATAACTAAATAACTAAAATCTAAATAAATTCTTTTGCTCAATGCTCTAACCTTAATGTAAAACCTCTATCAAAACCGCTTAAGTCTTCATAGAAATTTAAATCTTTAAATTGCTTACCTTGCAAATAATCCACAATTTTACTCTTTTGGTCATAACCTATCTCACATGTAAAAAAGTTAATCTTTCGCTTTAATACCTCGTTAAGAAGCTCCCCAATTATCTCATCGCCGATTATCCCGCCAAAGAGTGCATTTTGAGGTTCATAGGATAGATTTGATTCTAACTCTGCATCATTTGCGATGTAAGGAGGATTTGAAACTAAATAATCCACATGCTCTTGAATTGGTTCCAAAAGTGAACCAAGGCGTAACTCTATCCTATCAGTCAGTCCGAATTTCTCTATATTTATCTTCGCGATTTCAAGAGCATCTGCTGAAATATCTACGGCTATAAACTTCGCATTTGGAAAATATTTTGCAAGCATGACAGATATTATCCCGCTTCCTACTCCAACTTCCACAAAAGTCATTACAGCATTTTTATCACTCACATGTTTCATAACTTCATCTATGAGTATCTCAGTTTCAGGACGGGGAATCAAAGCGCCCTGAGCTATGTAAAAATCTTCACTGTAAAAACTGACACTGTTTGTAATATACTCTAGAGGCTCATTTTGTGCTCTTCTATCTACCCATTCAAAAAGCTTCTCAACATTCTCTACCTGAGTGCTTTTATTTGTCATTAGCCAAAGCTCATCCTTTTGCAGATGAGCCATCAAAAGAAGCTGCGCTTCTCTTGATGCTCTTGGAATGATGGGGTTTAAAATCGCGGTAATTTCCTGCAGTACATCTTTTACTAAAGGGCTTCTTTCCATGTTCCCTCTAAAGAGCTTTTATCACTCTCCCCAATATCGACGCCAAGCTCTTTAAGTCTCTCTAATACCGGAGGGTGTGTGTAATGAAAAAATATATACAGCGGATGGGAAAGTGGAAAACTTTTGTTTTCAGTCACTAATTTTTGAAGTGCATTTGCAAGTTCTATCGCTCCTGCTGGACCGCCAAGTTCACTTCCCATTTTATCTGCTTCGTATTCATTATGACGGCTTACCACACCCATAACAGGCATCATGATAAAGCCTAATACCGGCATAAAAAGCAGCAAAAGTATCATAGTCAGATAAGGTGATTCACTCAAACCCATCTCTAAATAAATAGACTCCGGCAGATTCCCAAAGATCGCAAACATTGCAAAAAGCATAGCCCCGACTAAACCTATGTTTTTATATATATCTCCATGTGCGAAATGCCCAAGTTCATGCCCTAAAACAGCCAACAACTCTTTTGTGCTAAGTTTTTCTATAAGTGTGTCGAAAAGTACAACTCTCTTCGTTTTTCCCAAACCGCCAAAGTAGGCATTGAGTCTTGCATCTCTTTTACTCGCATCACTGATAAAAACACCAGAACTTACGAAGCCCGTTTTATCCATAAGAGTTTTAATCTCTGCATTTAATTCCTCATTATCAAGCGGAGTCAGCTTATCGAAGAAGAGCGCTCTAAATGTCGGGAAAAGCATATTTATCAAAACAACAACAGCAAATATAAAGGCAAAACTCCAAAGCCACCAGTTAGAAAAGTTTGTCATAATCTCATAAATGCCCCAGATAACTAAAGAGCCAAGAATAAGTGTCAAAACAAATGATATAAGAGTGTCTTTAATATACTGAGCCATCGATGATTTGTTAAAGCCAAATTTTTCGTCTAAAATAAATTTCTCATAATACGAAAAAGGGAGTGAGATAAAAGAGTTAATAACTATAAAACCCATAACCATAGCTATGTTCATAACAGCGTCATCTTCAAAAAACATGTTTTGCGACAAATAAGATATTCCAAAACCCATCCAAGCTATAAAAACCAAATAATCGACAAAAGAGCTGACAACTGATAGCTTCTCTTTCGCAACTGCATAGTTACCAGCTTTTAAAAATTCTTCTTCAGACAGCAAAACTGCAGACTTTCTTTTTGCCTGGTTTACGTAACCTATCTGCATTACACTTGTATAGATTGTTATTAAAACGTATAAAGTGTATATACCTATAATTGTCATTAACATTTTACTACCTTAATTAAACTTTTTATTTGCAATACTGTTCGGAAGTTTATCAATACTTTCTTTAATTTCAATCGTGTCTTCTCTGTTATCATAAACGCTAGAAGCAATAGTATAAACAAGTCCCATAATAAGTCCAGCAAATATCACAGCTATTACAACTTTTTTCTTTTCACCCTTTAATGTAGTGTAATCTTCTATGTCTTCTAATCTTGGCTCACTCATTTTGATTCTCCTTGTATTTTATTTTGGCATCCTAACCAAAACTTCATACAATAATAGTACACTATCAAAATTAATCAGACGGATTAAGTCTTCTTTTTAGAATATTTTTCCGTCATAAATGCAAATTCTAAAAAAGCCAAAACAGCAAGAAAACTATTGCGTATTAATCATCCACAAAGAAAAGATATCTAAATAACCCCAAAAAGATTGAAGGGAAGTCTCAGTTACGCCGGACTTTTCTAATTCTAAGATAAGCGGTTTATAGAGTTCTAGCCATACTTCTCTGGCATTTGCATCTATCCTAAAAGGAGCATGTCTGCCTATCATCTGTGGTGCTCCGCGGTTTTCGTTAAAGTACGCTCTTCCCCCGCATATTTGAATAAAAAAATCGGCAGAATTTACTTTTGCTTGTGCAAAATCTTTTTCATCAACTGGAAATAAGTTCGATATACTGCTTGTTCTGAGTTTGTCATAGTGTTTACTGATTAACTCTCTTAACCCCTCTTCTTTTACTTCTATTAAAAACTCCGGTATAGGTTTTGTGACTGGAGGTCTGATTCCAAATGGTGCTTTTGTTATGTTTAAATTCATTCTTTTCTTCCTTGAGGTAATTTTATTTTATATACAATTGAATATAGCAATGGCACGTATACGAGGTTTAGTACAGTCGCCCAAGCGATTCCAAAGCCTAATGAAACCGCCATTGGCTGGAGTATTTTTGCTTGACCTGATGCAAAAAATATAAGTGTTAGAAGTCCAAGTACTGTGGTCAAAGAGGTAAGCAAAATCGGTCTTAATCTGGTTTTTGCTCTTATCATTAAATCTTCTGTATTTTTTGCATATTGTATAAAATTAACCATTATCAAACCATCATTTACAACTACACCTGCAAGCCCTACTATACCGATAAGTCCCGGCATACTCAAATTGAGCCCCAAAATAGAATGACCAACAAAAACGCCCAATAAAACCAATGGAATTGTACTTATAACAATTAAAGGTTTTAGTATAGAATCAAATAGCCAAACTAAAGTAATGAAGATAAGAAAAAGACCAATCAGAGCCGAGCGCATCATCTCCGATTTGTTTTTATTATTTTCCTGTTCTTCACCTTTAATATCTACTTTATATCCATCTTTTTTTAGTTTATTTAAAGTTGCCTCCAACTTTTGCATAAGCTCAGATGAAGTGATGATTTTTTTATCTAAACTTGCAAAAACCGTCCGTATTCTAACCCCATCTTCTTTGTTTAATGTAACGAAGCCTTGCACCTTAACAAAATCGCAGATATCATTGAGTTTCACATACTGATTTGTTGATGGGATTTGTAACTCTATATTGTTTATAGAATCTATGTTTTTGTTAGCTCCGCTTTCTATTCTTATACGAAGTAGGCCAGTGTCATCAAACATTTTTCCATATTCACCCTTTAAATAATAGGGCATTAAAGAACCAGAAACTAAGTCTTCATTAAACCCCAGTTCTTGCCCATAACTATTTACTCTTAGTTTTATCTCTTTCTCACCGAGTTGAGCATCATCTGAGATATTTTTTGCCCCAGATATGTCTGAGAGTGATTTCTCAAGATACTTTATCCCTTTGACTATCTCTTCTTCAGATTTTCCACTTAAGCTTATCTCCACATCTGAAGCGACAACACCAGCACCGGGAACCTTTACGACAAGTTCTTCAAACACTGCTCCATTTTTATCTTTGAGCTCTCTAAAAGGTTCTACGATGCGCTCTAAATCTTTTGATATCTCAATTGCACTTTTTTCTCTTATACGAACACCTTTATCATACTCTATTGATAAATATGGACTTATATATTTATCAAAGAAATTAACCGGAGCTCTCTCATGTAAATCTATAAATATATGAAATAAATTATCCCCTATTTCTGCCCTGTTTTGAGCATCCATTTTAAAGCCGATAACGGAAGTTATAGATGAAGTATCTTGATTACTTTTATTTTCAAGTAACTTTTTTTCTAAGGCAGTCACAATTTTTTCTGTATCACTCAGCTCATTATTTATATTTACTTTTCCATACACATAAACTTGAGTAGTGTCAAAATCCGGAAAGAGTTGAAATTTGGAGTTTTTTATCATCACAAAAGTTAAAGAGAGTATTGAAACTACCATGACTATTAAAGAGAGCCATCTTCTTCTAAACACAAAATGAAGCACTTTTGAGTATCTGTGGTTCATCCTTGTCCAAAGTTTTTTTGTATAACTATGATCTTGTGAAACTTTTAAAAATTCTTTTGCATGCAGAGGCAAAAAGTAAAAGGCTTCAAACAAGGAAGAGATTAGTAAAACCGTTATCATTATAGGTATTATTCTTATAAATGTGCCCATCTCGCCGGTAAGTAAAAGCATAGGTAAAAATGCGAAAATCGTTGTCAAAGTTGCTGCAAGAACTGCGGGAAACATCTCAAGTGCCCCGACGATAACTGCTTCACGCCTCTCCATCCCCTCTTCTAAATGTCTATATATATTTTCTGCGACAACAATGGCTTCATCAACAAGCATCCCTAGAGCTATTAGTGCTCCCAAGAGTGAGAGCATATTTAAACTGTCTCCCATCATTTCGCTTACCACAAGACCTGTCATAAAACTGACAGGAATCCCTAAAGCGACAACAAAGGCGATACCTCTGTTTATAAAAATCAACATAGATATAAAAACGAGCATAAGACCAAAAAGAATATTTGAGAATACTGTGTTAAGACGATTTTTTATCCAGATAGAAGTATCGGTATAGATCTCATATTTCAGTTGTGAATTTTTTTGTGCATTTTGCTTTAAAAGTGCTCTAATGTCTTTTACTAAAGCAATAGCATTTCCATCTTTTGATTTTGTAACATTTATGGAAACATTGCGCATACCATTGTAATGTGAAAGCTCCGATTCATCACTGAGAGTAAAAGAAATATCCGCTATATCTCCTACTCGAACTTTTTTATCATTAACGCTGATGATAGTGTCTTGTATGCTTTTTTCATCTTTTTCACCATTATAAGTTGAGATATAAAGATGTTCGCCTCTTTGTTTGATTGTACCTATTGGGAAAATTGAACTCATATTTCTAAGCGCTGAGACAACAAGTGATGGCTGAAGTTCTAAAGCTCTGATCTTGGCTTCATTAAGATTGATGACCAACTCATCATCAGAATCACCACGGATAGTAATGTCGCTTAAAGACTTAAATCCACTAAGCTGGGTTTTCAACTCATCTGCCTTTTGCAAAAGTTCTTTTTTACTTAAATCTCCTGCAAGGGCTATGAGAACTAAAGGGTAAGCATGTATTTGAATCTTTGCGATAGGTTCATTCATATCTGCCGGCAAATCTTTTTTGGCAGCACTTACGATATCTTTTACATCATTTAAAACCTGTATATTGTTTGAGCCTTTTTTTATATCTGCATAAATTGAAAAAGCACCATTTTTTATACTGCTTTTAACAGTGTCAAGTTCATCAATATTTTGTAAATCATCTTCTATAGTCTGAACAACCATTTTGTCTAAAACATCTGCAGAAGTTCCCGCATAACCACCGCTGATTGTGATTCTATCCATATTCATAGGAGGGAATATCTCTTTTGGAATATTTATATATGCAAAGATTGACAGAACAGCGACAAAGGTTAACAGTATGTGATTTAGCAGTGGTTTATCTACTGCAAATTCTAAAAATTTACGAATCATATTTATCTACTTTTTTAAAATAATGTATCAAGGATTTGATTTTTATAGCGTATCTCTTCTACGGAAGTACTTATAAGCCTGTTTTCTTCTTTTAATATGTCATATTCACTCTTTAACTTGGCGATATCTCTACTTTTAAAATATATTTGCTGTTGTATATATATTTTTGGAAATAGCAGTAAGCATATAAAAGAAAGTGTTAAAAGCACATATAAAAAATAATTTAAATCTAACTTTTTTTTTGGATGAAGAACTGAATCTACTTCATCAAGCAACTCATTTTTACCACTCATTTAAGCACCCATCTCAAAAACTCTCATTTTTGCACTTCTGCTTCTTGGATTTTCTTTTAGTTCATCATCTTTAGCCATGATCGGCTTTCTTGTGAGAATCTTTCCTAAAGAATGGTTATTCCCACATGTACATCTCATAGCCTCATCCGGACATATACAAGATTTCGCCCATTTACTGAAGACTTGTTTTACTATTCTGTCTTCTAGAGAATGAAAAGATATAATCGCTATCTTTGCATGTGCAAACTTTGCTTCTTCTATGCTTTGTAAAAGTGATTTTAACTCTCCTAATTCGTCATTCACTTCTATGCGGATAGCCTGCATCAAGAGTGTAGCTGGATTGATGTTTTTCCCTTTTGGCATGTGAGAATTTACTGCTTTGCTTAATTCTTTTGCAGAACTAAATGGGCGATTTTCAACTATGGCAGAAGCTATTTTTTTATAGTTTCTCAGCTCCCCATATTCTAAAATAACTCTCTCAAGCTCAGCAACAGAGTACTCGTTTACGACATGAGCCGCTGTTAGTTCTGCACCCTCATCCATCCTCATGTCGAGATTGTCGCTCTCGTAAGAAAAGCCTCTTTCTTTTTGGTCTAATTGAAGAGAAGAAACGCCTATATCCGCCAGTAAACCTACAATATTTTCAACATCATTTTTTTGTAATACATCTTTAATAACAGAGGAAAACCTGCCTTTTTTGATGCTGACTCTATCACCGTATTTTTCCAACCTTTTGCTGGAAAAATCTATGGCAGTCTGGTCTTGATCTATAGCTATCAGCTTTACATGTTGGTTTGCTTCGAGTATCATAGACGAGTGCCCGCCATAACCCATAGTACAATCAACAATAGTTCCATTTTCACAATCTTGAAAAGTTTCTACAACTTCCCTATATAAAACCGGAACATGTGGAATATTTTGCACAACAAACCCTCTTGTAATAATTTTTATAATTATACATTACTTTGTATAACACAAGAATAAAGCATATTTTAGGGATTTAAAGGCTTAATAAAACTATTAGAATAATATCTTTATCGTTTAATCTTGCTTAGCGTGCTTTCACTCCAAAATGTTGAACTAATGTGTTTATCATTGCTCTGAATTATCTCATCAGGAATGTAGTTGACGGTTACAAATTTCGTTTCAGGATTGATGCTGTACCAATAGTTCCACATGTAAGCACGCGGGTCATCAATGCCTTTGACCTTGACCCACTGTCGGTCTATTGTCTTAATCGGCTTGTCCTCTTTATAAAAATCGGTACGGTAAGCTGTAAAATGTTTTGTATCTACATAGTCAATGCGGTAATCATACCAGGCATTTTCTTCTGGTGTAGCTTTTAAAAGGTAAACTTCTGCCTTTAAGCTATGTTTTTTCTGCGGCAGTAATTTGCTAAATCTGTCTAATTCAGATGGCTTCAGTTCTATCTGACCAAATTCAAAATCCATAGTGCGAGTCTCAAGTAGTTCATATTTGTCTTCTGAAAGTCTGCGAAGCTTTGCCTCTTCCATAAAAGCAACATCTGCTGCGCTATAGCCCATGTTCTTCGAAGGTTCTGCCATTCGGCGTACTTTTCTAAGAGCAGGAAGCCACATCAGAATTTCAAGTGATTTCTCTTCATCCATAAATTCCCTAGCTAAAACACCGGTTCCTTTGAGATTACCGGAAATAAAGATAACAAGATCTTTTGACTTGGTAATGCCATCAGAATAGTCATTGTTGAGATAACGCTCAGCACGAAGTACTCTGGGCTTTTTCCCTTTTGCACGTCGCACAATTAAAATACTGTGTGTTTTACTGGCTTTTAAGAGTTGGTTATCAAGATAAAGTTGATGATTTACAAAATAGACTTGCTTTGCGATTTCACCTGCATCTATTTTAGTAGGATAAGGCAGTGTTCTATCAACACCTGCAAATAAAAGTGTTCCAATGAGCAAGAGTGCCAAAAATTGCATAGTTAAATTTCCTTTTCTAATATTATCCGCTCATTATAACATAAGATTTTTTAATGACATTAACTATTTCAAAATCCCAAATAAATCCATACCAAAAAATTACCCATCCCTTATAAAAAATACACAATTTTTTTAAATAATAGTATGGAAAATTGAAAAAGAGAGCAAATTGCTTCATCGCAAAATGCTCTGATATATGAAGTGCTTATTTTAATCTAACATTTACAGTATTTGAATCAATTTTACCCAGTTCATTAGAATACACTTTGTAGCTATAGCTTCCAGATAACTCTTCTGTGCTCTCACATGTAAGACTTTGACCAACCTCTATGGAATTCAGAGTAGTAGTAGAATTTTTTATTTTAAGACTTCTTTCCACCGTATAATTACAAGTTGAAGTTGAACATTGATGATCCCAGGTAAGCATTACGGTAAGACCGCTTGATGTGTAGCTCAAAACAGGTGCGACAGGAGCCGGTGCCGTATTTGGGTCTGTTATCGTGATGGATATTGTGTCTGTTACATTATTACCGGCGGAGTCAGTAACTGTCGCCGTAATGGAATGTGTACCAGTTACAAGTGATGCTGTGCTGATGTTCTTGCCGGTGCCGATAGGCTCTCCGTTATCCTTCCAAAGAACACCCGCTGATATATCACCGTCTTCATAGTCATTGGCTGTAGCAGAGAATGTAATATTAGTACCTAGTACTGCCTCGTATCCGTTACTAGGTGAAGTGATGCTCACTACGGGAACTTGCGCGGAGATATCCCCAACAGTAGATGTAACAGAAATACTATAAACTGTAAGTGTATCCGCATTACTGTATCCGGCAGTTCTATCAGTATCGGTTACTTTCACTTGAAGCGCATGTCCATAAGTGTCAGGTGGCAACACGAATGAAATTGTTCTTCTGTTTCCATCGCTGACCAAAGTTTCTGCCATACTATAAGTACTCCCTGTGGAATAAGAAAATTCAAAGTTGTCATTCTCAGTATTTTCTGGCGCTTGAGCATCAATCTCAAGTGTAACTGTAGCTCCTGCAACAACACTCGGAAGAGTCCAAATATGTTCCAATGCGCTGATTCTTGCACTTGGTTTACCGCCTTGATGTGCTTCGCTCAGTACTTCGCTGCTAAAGTTATTTGCAGTATCTAGGTACGAACCGCTGGAAATCAGACCTTTGATTGTTGTTTCACTGATTGCATGCGTGACAGTCGGTACTGCAATTTTAATCGCCTCTGTGATATTTGAAGTATTTGAACCTGCGCTGTTAAAAACTTCGAGATAATAGGTATACGAACCGTTTGCCAAGTCAACATCCGTAAAGCTGTAACTGTCGCGCACCAGATTTGCAATCAACTCCGCAGGTGCTCCATCTTTTTGACGGTAAACTTTATAGCCGGCTTCATTTGTTGTTTCATTACTGTCTATTGGGTCAGTCCAATCGAGTCGTATGCCTGTTTCACCCTCCGAGCTAGCTAGAACATCACTCGGTGCAGTCGGTGCAGCAGTATAGTTTATGTTCTCAGGAATAGTACCGTTTATAAAATACTGCCCAAGACTGCCGTAATCAGAATAGCCGTCATAAAGCACTCCTCCGACACCGACACCTTCGATTGCTAAAATATAACGGCCTGCGAAGACTGAAGTCGTGATTCGTGCGAAAGTGTCGTCTGTCGGATTATTTTGAGCGATAAGTGTTCCTGTTTCATCATAAAGAGTTGCTTTGATATCAAGATTTGCACCGCGGCCCCGTCCTTCATAGTTAAAATACTCAATCCATGACGGAGTCACACTCAAGTTGATGTCACCGGCACCGGTATCAAAGTAGAACAAATCAACATCTGTAAGGTTTTCAATGACACCTTTATTGTAAGGCTGAAGATTGTCGGGGTCACTTACAGGATTTGTAGCAGAAACTGTAGTAGCATCAGTTCTCACTAGAGCAGTAGCCCCCGCAAAATCTGAATTGGTGTAATCATCAGTACGATATGTAAGATTTGCGCTTATTATTGCCAAGTCATCTTCTTGATTGTTAGCATTTGCATATTCACCTTTGCTCCATTGGGTTACATTGCTATAATACCCTGCACCCATGATTGGAGCCCAGCTTGTGTTGCCAGTGCCGTGACCCTCATAATATCCTACGCTGTTTGTTCCGTCATGAGATAAACCCAGATTGTGCCCAAGTTCATGAGAAGCTGCTTCGGACATAGCTTGAGGACTGTAAATAGTGCCTTCAGGAAATACGAGAGCCGGCTGATAACTGCTGTACTCAACAAGTCCCCAAACATCCACATAAGCGACTCCACCCACTGCATTAGAGTATATCGGATTATTATTTCTATCATATCTTGGAGAGATTAGAATATGCCCGACATTGGGACCAAAAGAAGCGGGTTCTTCAGTCGTCACATCGATATCAAAAGGAGCGTAATCTTCAGAAACTCTTTTCCAAGTCTCAGCGATGTCGTTGAGTTCAGAAAGGCTAAAAGAAGTAGTATCACTGTCAGTGTCATACGGAAGCATGTCTAAAGTGGCGTATGTAGCATTCCAGGCTGTACCGCTTACTATATGTCCATCCATGTCGAGATAGACAGTCCGTGAGGCACCAGGATTGCTGTGCAGATGGAAAGTCTTGGCTTGAGTTAACTCGCTGAGTACGGGAGTGGATTCACCGGTTTGCGCAGTGCCAAGAAAACCGACAACTGGGTCTTCATAAAAAATTCCCCCGTTCTGATCGGCTCTTAGAAATGCAACATCGGCTGCAGGAAATTCAAAACGTTTTAACCAACCCAGCGCTTTGGCCTGCGCAGGAGCTGGTAGACTCTCAATCGTAGAACGCAACTTTCCAAGCGGTAAAGTGCTGAGGCTTACGGGAATATCTTTGTTAAAAACATTACTTGCATTTCCCGGATTTGCTAAAACATCAGTGACTCCAAATGCTAGACCTAAGTAGACAACACCGGCTAATATACCAGTTTTTTTAAATAAAAACCTCATCTAACTTCCTTTATTTTTATCTGTTTATGCCTTAAATAGTATAATAATTATCTTTTAAATTAACTTTAAGACTAAGGATTTACATTTTAATTGAAAAACTTATACCTATTTGTAAAGTTTTTGAGTGTATCTTTTTAGCTTTAAAGTGCTTAATTACAGAACGCTTTGATTTGTTTATTAAACTTCTTCCATAACCTTGGGTGTGTGGCTATTAGATACGATTAAGGTCTTACTTGCATAGCTATGCAAGAAATCTATCGTATCTTAATATTGATAATTTCAGCAACTCTCATTCCACCTCACTCGAGGTGGAATTCATACCTAACTATAAAAAAACTTTTCTCAAAGGCCAAGCGATTCTATAGAAAATTTACTCAAATCATTCAGTGCGTTAATTCCCGGAATGTCTAACAATAACGAAGTACCTATTCCGCCCCATACAACGATTATTGCAGAGATTGCGATAAAAGCCAAAGAAACCTTATATCCATAATGTATATCGAGATGAGCACTCTCTTTAAAGTACATGTGAACAATAACTTTAAAGTAATAATAGATTGAAATAAATGCTGTTATGGCTCCAAAAATTGCTAAAAATGTGTAGCCGGATTCTATGGCCGAAGTAAAAATATAGAATTTCCCTATAAAACCTATAGTAGATGGAAATCCAGCCAGTGAGAGTAAAAATATAGTCAGTGAAGCTGCGATGATAGGTCTGTCTTTTCCTAAGCCGTCCAAATCATCAAAATTAATCAGCTTATCACTCCCCTTGCTTATGTAACTTAAAACTCCAAAAGCTCCTATGGCACTTATAAAATATGCAAAAAGATAAAAGATTATTGCACTTGATGCATTTGAGGTTGCTCCTCCGATAGAAGCAAAAGCGATAAGTATATATCCGCTGTGAACTACAGATGAAGCTGCCAGCATCTTTTTTATGCTACTTTGAATTACCGCTAAAATAGAACCGATAACCATAGTAACAAGTGCACCAAAGATAATAAGCGGATCATAAATCGCTTCAAAACTTATGTAGTCATGTAAAAATACTCTCAGAGCAAATGCAAAAACTGCGATTTTAAATACGCCTGCCATATAAGCCGTGATTGGCAAAGACGCACCCTCATAAACATCCAGAACCCAAGCACCAAAGGGAACGGCTGCTATTTTAAACATGATTGTTATCATGATAAGCATACCGCCGGCGATTATCAGAAGTTGTGCTTTTAAATCCGTCGTTAGAATATATTCAGCGATAACATCCAAGTTTGTACTTTTTGCCTGTGCATAAATGAGCATCATACCAAGAAGATAAAACGATGCGGCGAAGGAGCCCAGCAATAAATATTTGAAAAATGCCTCAGATGCTTTTAGCGAATCACGATTGAGTCCGACTAAAATATAAACTGACATCGAAGCAATTTCAAGAGATATAAAAGCGGTTAGAAGTTCATTTGCCATAGTTAAAATCACCATGCCAAAAAGTGAAAAAAGAAATAAAACAAATGCCTCATGAGTAAAAAAGTTTGTTTTATCTATGAACGATTTTGCTATAGCCAATGTCAAAAAACCGCCAAGTAAAAAAAGCGTAATAAATGTAGCACTAAAAGTATCATACACAATCATGGAGTTAAAATATTGGGGTAGAATTTTTATGGAATGCAGTTCATTCATTGCACTGGCTGAAATGAAAAAAGTGATAAACAGAGTTGCTAACGTTATAAAGTAACCTCTGTTTTTAGTATAGTGAGAACTGAATCCAAAAAGTAAAATAAAGATAGCACTAAAAAGCAATAGTGCCGGTACTGCCAAGGCAATTAATTCGTTACTCATGAGTATTCATCCCTTTCTCAACTGTATATGATTTTGCCGTAGGTTCAATCTTTTTAATAAAATAGTTTGGGAAAATCCCCATAGCCAGTACCAATAAAGCCAAAGGAACCAAAGCAACAAGCTCATGAATACGAAGGTCTTCAAAGTTCTTTGTGGCTTCAGTGACCTTACCGTATAAAACCTGACTGATCATTTTAAACATGAACAGCATGGCGATTAAAATAGTAGTTGCGGTTATAAACCCTACACCGATGTTATAATCAAATGCTCCAAGAACAATCAGTACCTCTGCCACAAAACCTCCAGTCAAAGGAACTCCGACAATGCTTAATGCAAAAAATGCAAAGAACACAGCAAACCTTGGAGCAACACTTGCTATCCCACCAAGCACATCCAGATAGTGTGATTTTGTTCTCTCATACATCATCCCCACCATTAAAAATAAAGCAGCCGATGAGACAGCATGCGATACTATCAGGTAAGAAGAACCAACCAGTCCATATACATCATAGATAAAAAATCCGACTACGATTAAAGAGAGATGTGAAGCTGATGAGAGCGCGAACATCCTTTTTAAATGGATTTGACTCATAGCAGATATTCCAAAATATATCAGCCCGAAAAGTCCGATACTTATGAAATAAGGGGCCACCTCATGGGAAGTCTCATTTAACAGAGTAAATAAAAATCTCCATATCGCATAAGCGCCAAGTTTTGCCATTAAAGCCGACATGACGATTACCGCTCCTATAGGAGCACTTCTGTAAGTATCACTCAGCCATGTATGAAACGGAAAGATTGGGATTTTGATGGCAAAGGCAATCATAAAACCGCTAAAGACAAGCAGTGATTCAGTTGTGTTTAATGTAGTGTTTTTCAAATCATACAAATCAAAAGAATATGTGCCAAACTGCTCTTTATATTGAACTGCGATATAAAGAATCGCTATAAGCATCATGAGTGAGCCAAAAATGGTGTACATGTTGAACTTCATAGTGATAAAATGATTTCTGCCGTAACCAAAAAGTCCAATCATAAAAAATATCGGCAGCAGCATCACTTCCCAAAACAGATAAAAAAGCATCAGGTCAAGCGAGAGGACAGCGCCCATGATGCCGCCTTGAACAAACAGCAGATTTATCCAATAACCATGTTTATCTCTTTGTTTATACAAAGCTATTGCAACAAGCGGCATGATAATAGCATTCATCATCACTATACCCAGAGAAACGCCATCCACACCTATGTGATACGCTATCCCGTATTCAGCTATCCATGGATGAAATTCAACCAACTGCATAGAAGCATTCGGATCAAAGTCCATATACAAACCGATTGCCAGATACATGACTACAAAGGTTACAATCATGTATATTATTTTTACTGTATTAATATTTATTCTTGCAATAAACAAAATCAAAGCAGTTGCAATAGGTAAAAAAATCATTATGCTTAAAACACTCATAAAGCAGCCCTTAATAACCAATAGAGATATATAAATACCGACACGACTCCAAATAAGATATAAAGGGAGTAAAAACGGACACTTCCATTCTCGAAATATGAAAACAATTTTCCAAACTTGGCATAAGAAAATGCCAAATTATTTATTGAGTTATCAATCAAAAAGTGACTTATCTTTTTATCAAAAAATTCTGATAAAACGTTTAAAGGTTTTACTATCAATACATTGTATATTTCATCGATATAAAACTTATTTGCAACAAAGCCTGCATCATTTTCATGTTCAATCATATCGGTATAGGCATATCTTTTGTAAGCATAATAGATGACTCCTATTATCAGAAGTGTATTGACTGACATTAAAACCAACTCACTACCATGTGAGAGTTCAATGTGCTTATCTGCGAGATCAAGCCAATGAGACATATTTAGATTTCCACCAAATATTTCAGGAAAATTCAGTACTCCCGCAACGATAGAAAGAAAGGTTAAAACTGCCATCGGGTAAATCATCGTCTTAGAGCTTCTAGCTCCCTCTTGATAAGTCTTACTGAAGAAGAGCACAAATAGCATCCTGAACATGTAAAATGCTGTCAGCAAAGAAGCTGCAAGAGCCATAAGAAATATATCTATATGACCGCTTGCATAGAGCGCACTCATAATCGCATCTTTAGAGAAAAAAGCTGAAAGCGGCGGTATCGCACTTATGGTCAATGTTGCTATTAACATCATGACAAATATAGTAGGCACCGCCTTTCTTATCCCTCGCAATTCTCGTATGTCCTGCTTATGATGAAAGGCAACGATGATGGCACCGGCACCCATGAACAAAAGTGCTTTAAAAAATGCATGCGTGAACATATGAAAAAGTGCGGTTGAATACGCTCCGACTCCAAGAGCCATAAACATAAATCCGAGCTGGCTCATGGTTGAATATGCAAGTATCTTTTTGATGTCGTATTGTCTGGTTGCAACCACCGCTGCAAAAAGTGCACTGAATGCCCCGATGTAGGCGATAAAAAGTGAAACATCCACTGCGATGTTATATAGCGGTGCAAATCTTGCCACCATGTAAACACCTGCAGTTACCATAGTCGCAGCATGGATGAGAGCTGAAACCGGAGTCGGTCCAGCCATCGCATCGGGCAGCCAGACAAAAAGGGGAATCTGAGCCGATTTTCCCATCGCTCCCACAAAAAGCAAAAAGGCGATGAGAGTCAGCATCGGGGTATCTATCTGAGTAAGATTTGAAAAGATCGCCTCAAAACTGAAACCGCCGCTTCCAATCAAAACAAACAGAAGCATCAAGGCACTTAAAAAGCCGAAATCCCCTACTCTATTTACGATAAAAGCTTTATTTCCGGCGTAAGTGTTTTTTATCTCTTCAAAGTAAAAGCCGATAAGTGAGTAGGAAGTTAGTCCTACCCCTTCCCAGCCGACAAACATGATGATTGGATTGTCCGCAAGTACCAGCAAAAACATAAAAAATATAAACAAGTTGAAGTAGGCAAAAAATCGCCCGTAACTTTTGTCTTTGTCCATGTATCCCGTAGCATACACATGTATCAAAAAACTCACAGGTGCGACAAATAAAATCATAAAGGAGCTAAGTGCATCCGCCTTTAAAGCCACTTCAACGCTAAAATGTGAGACATCCAGCCATGTAAAAAGATGTGATACAAAAATTTTGTTTTCAAAATAGCTGTAATAACTCACATATAAAGCAATAACCGCACTCATTCCGGAACCGGCTAAGGCTAAAAAAGTATAGATATATTGCTTCACATGTATAAATGAAATATTGATTAAAAAAATCAACGTTGCACTTAAGAGCGGGGAGAGGAGTAAGATAGTGAGAAGTATAGTATCACCCATTTTTCTCTCCTAAGATGTCAAATAAGTTTGCATCGAGTGAGCCTTTATTACGAAAGAGCACCACAAACAAAGACATAAAAAGTGCTGCTTCAGAAGCGGCGATTGCGATGATTATCAAAGACATCACCTGAGCAGAACTGTCTGCCAAATCTGCACTTATCGCAATGAGGGATAAGTTAACCGCATTAAGCAGCAACTCTATCGACATGTAGATTACTATAATATTTCTTCTGCTTATCAGCCCTACAACTCCGATGGAAAAGAGGATGATTGAGAGTATCATGTATGCTTTTAACATCAATCCTTCCTTTTTGAGAGAGTGACCGAGCCGATAAGTGCTACCAGTAAAAGGATGGAAACAAGTTCAAACGGTAAAACCCACTCGCTAAAAAGTGTCAAACCCACATCTTTGATAGTTCCAAATTTTTCATCGCTTACACCGTTCACTGCTATATCACTTCTTAAAATCAAATCAATCAAAATCGCTGAGAATGGGGTGATGATTATGGATGTTGCAAGCAGCCATCTGTTTTTGTACTTTTCATCAGGCAGATTATCATCTTTGATATTTAAGAACATGATAATAAATAAAATCAAAGATAAAATCGCTCCCGCATAGATAATAATCTGCACAACAAATAGAAATGTTGCATTCACAAGTGCGAAAAGTGCCGCGATGCTGATAAGCGTGATAATAAAACTCAAAGCTGAATCTATCGGCCTGTGAGCGCTTATCATAACAACTGAGCTAACGATTGTCACCAGTGCCAATATCACAAATAGAATTTCATTTTGCAAGGCTATACTCCTCTTCTGAAATACCTTTTATACTCAATAATTTCTCTTTATTGTAGATAAAATCTTCCCTGTTATCCCCTATAACCGAGTATATTCCTGTATCCATCCGAATCGCATCACATGGACAGGCTTCAACGCAGTATCCGCAAAATACACACTCCAAAAGGTCGATGTTAAAACGCTGAGGCATTTTTTCATCCACGCCGTCTTCGCGGGCGATGGCTACAATATCTATACAGTTTGCAGGACATGCGGTTGCACACATAAAACAGGCGACACAGGCGATAGAATCATCCTCTTTTCTGTGAGTCAATCTATGAACTCCGCGATAACGAGGAGTAATATCTCTTGGCAACTGTTCAGGGTAACAAATCGTAGGAATGTTACTGGCATCACTTAGATTTGCAGTGAAATGTTTCAGCGTTGTTTTCATTCCGCCAAAGATGGCATGCAGATAAATCTTCTCTAAAAATGTATTCCCATGACGCTCTACAACTTTAATTCCCATAATTTACTCCTACCACGACTATGGCTGTGATGAAGATATTTACCAACGACAAAGGAAGTAAAATATTCCATCCAAGCTTTTGTGTCTGATCATACCTAAAACGCGGCAGAGTCCATCTGACCCAGATAAATACAAAGTGCAAAAAGAAAAGTTTCACTGTAAAAATTGCAAACTGTAATAGCATCACACCAACTTCACTTGCATGACCAATCCCAAGAGCATAGTACGACATAACCATGATTGCAAAGATGGTAAAACCTATGATAATCGTTGTATATACCTTTGTCTCATTCAGACCGGTCATAGCAAATATATTATGCTTTCTCATCCATTTTAAAAAAACAAAAGAACTTACAACTGCAAAAGCTATGATGAGCCATAATACCAACTCAAAGTTGTTTATAAGGTCTGTCGTACTTAGATACGGAAGCTGATAACCTCCAAGAAAGATAGTGACAATCAAAGCACCCGAAGCTGCCATGGCAATATACTCAGCTACAAAAAAGAGCCCGAATTTCATCGCGCCATATTCTGTATGGTAACCGGCAACAATCTCACTCTCACCCTCAGCCGCATCAAAAGGAGCACGGTTTGTCTCGGCAAAAGCAGTCACTATAAAAATAATTGTCGCTATCGGCTGCAGCACAATTCCCCATGCAGGGATGATAAAAAAGCTTTGTGCCTGATATGTCACCATCTCATTTAAACTTATAGTTCCGTAGGTGATAAGCATAGAAACCAAAGATAAACCCATCGCAACTTCATAGCCGATAACTTGCGCAGTAGCTCGCATGGCACCTAAAATCGCATACTTGTTATGACTTGCCCAGCCGCCAAGGATGATGCCGTAAACGCCCAAACCTGCGAATGCCAGAAACCATAAAACACCCAATTCTGTAGGCAATGCCTGCATGGTGTAAATTGTGTCATTTATGGTTACATTGTCCGCGTACGGTATAACCATAAAAGTTAAAAATGCACTCATAAAGGCGATAGAAGGAGCAACCAGATAGTAAAACCTGTTTTTAATGTGTGAGGGCCAAAACTCCTCTTTAAAAACAAGCTTCATCATGTCGGCAACCGACTGAATGATTCCGCCAAGGCGTATCCCATTTATATGACATCTGTTAGGACCGAGTCTGTCTTGGATAAGTGCGGCAATACGACGTTCCATCCATACCAAAATAGGAACAGTCGCAAGTGAATAAAGGATAGTGAGGACTAATGGCAGGAGAATTAAAATCGTATTCATTTTAGCTCCTCTAAAAGTTCTGCTAATCTTGGCGCTTCGCTCTTGTATTTGGTTGCATAAAAATCTTGTCTGATTCCGTCACAGTTGATTATCGTACCGCTCTCATGGGCAAAGTTTGCAATGGCAAAAACAAGTTCATAACTGCTTTGTACATGTGAAGTTGTAAACTGAACGATTTTTTTATTGTTTAACTCTTTATCTTTTAAAAGTTTATGATCAAAATTTATCACTAACTTTGCATTTTCCAGTGAACTCTCAAACGCCTTTTGGGAAGTGTTGATATTTAACTCTTTCACTCCGGCAAAGTTTGCACTCATGTCATTTGTCTTCAGCCAATCATCCCCAAAATTCTCATCCATATAAGCTGACGAGAAAAGTTCTATTGCATGATTTGCACAAAACTCTTTTACAACTTGGAGCTGTTGCAGACTCAAAGAAGGCGAAACTAAAGCCACTTTTTTATCTGCTTTGAGCAACTCT
>CALCGG010000098.1 GCA_937900945.1 uncultured Sulfurimonas sp.
GTTTTGATTATTTCAGGGGTTTGTTAAGTTGATGGTGCGGATGAGAGGACTTGAACCTCCACACCTTGCGGCACCAGATCCTAAGTCTGGCGTGTATACCAATTTCACCACATCCGCGCACGTATGTTAAGTATTTTATGTCTCTCCAGACATTAACAAAAATAAGTGGTGCGCCCTTCAGGATTCGAACCTGAGGCCTATGCCTTAGAAGGGCATTGCTCTATCCAGCTGAGCTAAGAGCGCACATTTGCCAATTTCTTGACTGTACATATTATTTCAACTTGCTCTTAGTTCTTGATTCTTTAAAAATCAAAGCTTTAGTGACCAAGCGCCTAGCTTAAGATTAGATGAGTTTTATTCACATAATCATTCACATAGATGGTGCGCCCGATAGGATTCGAACCTATAACCATCGGAGCCGAAATCCGAAACTCTATCCAGTTGAGCCACGAACGCTACTATATTTGTTGTTATTAAGTTTTATATTTTATTCTCTATGGGGTGGGATACGGGGCTCGAACCCGCGACCCCCGGCACCACAAACCAGTGCTCTAACCAACTGAGCTAATCCCACCATATATAAAATATAAAGTTTAAAAAAATTAAAAGTGGTCGGGGTGAAAGGACTCGAACCTTCGGCCCCCTGGTCCCAAACCAGGTACTCTAACCATACTGAGCTACACCCCGACCTAACACAAAAACCGAGCACGTAGCTGATTAATGAGGCGAAATTATAGTCAATAATAACTACAATGTCAATACTATTTTTCCAATTCTTTTATATATTTATATTTTTAAGTATAATTACCTCAATTAAAGGGGAATGTAACTCATGAAGATAGCTAGATTTAGTAGAATTGGTTTCATTTTGGCAGCAGCAGGGAGTGCCGTCGGTCTTGGAAATATATGGAAGTTCCCGTATATTGCAGGAGAATACGGCGGCGGTGCTTTTGTGCTGGTATACCTTTTTACTGTTTTACTCATCGGCTTTTCCATCATGATAGCTGAGATGCTGATTGGATATATGGGCAGACGTGATACAGTTACATCATTCGAGCTCCTTGCACCTACAAATAAGAGCTTGTGGAAATATGGTGGATTTCAGGGTCTAGCCGGTCTTTTTATCATGATTTTTTATTCAGTTGTTATTGGTTGGATATTTCATTATATAGTAACATCACTTTCTGTTTTACCGGCAACTGTAAAAGAGGCCGAAGCAACTTTTAACACTATGCTTCATACTGACATTGTCACTCAGCTTTTTTATCATACTCTTGCGTTTATATGGATAACTTATGTTCTGACAAAAGGTATTAAAGGCGGTATCGAGAAAATGAACATGATTCTCATGCCGGCACTTATGCTAATACTTGCTGGCATGTTTGCTTATGCTACAACGCTTGATACATTTTCTCAGGCATTCAATTTTATGTTTTCCCCAGATTGGTCAAAAATAGATTCCAATGCTTTTGTGGTGGCTGTCGGGCATGCATTTTTTACACTCTCCCTTGGCATGGGCGCTATCATGACTTACGCTGCTTCTTTGGAAAAAAATTCAAATATTGTAAAAGCTGCTTTTTGGGTTGTATTTTTAGATACGACTATTGCTATAGTAGCAGGGCTTATGCTATTTACTTTCCTTTATCAGTACGGTGCAGGTCCGGCAAAAGGTCCAGGCTTGGTTTTCATATCCCTTCCTGCCGCATTTTATGAAATGGGAATAATCGGTAATATCTTTGCAGTTTTATTTTTTTTAGCTTTAGCATTTGCAGGATTAACTTCCTCTGTATCTTTGGTTGAGCCTATGGTCCAGTATTTTATAGACAGATTTAGCTGGAGCAGATTAAAAGCGTCCATTATGATGGGTCTGTTCTTTTACCTTATTGGCATCATTGCGCTTCTCTCAAATATAGACACTTACTCTGAGTACTTAACATGGGGTGGTAAAAACTTTTTTGATTGGGTTGACTATGTAACAGCCGCGATTATGCTTCCTCTAGGGGGCTTTATAATGGCTGTATTTGTCGGATTTGTCATCGATAAATCCAAAGTAGAATCCATCATGAAACCACAACTTGGATTTGCTTTTGAAACTTGGTATTTTAGCCTTCGCTACATCACGCCGATTGCTATGTTTGTTGTCATGCTCAGTCTTATGGGAGTTTTATGATTATGAAAAATATAGAGCAAAAATGCAGAGAGCTTTTAATTCAAGAAGGTATAGATATAAATTCTGAGATAGATTTTGATGTAAATTCCAAGGTTCATATACTCAGCTTCGAGTATATAATAGAGAGTTTTATGCAAGCCTCAGATGAATCACAGCAAGTTTTTTTAGCTGCGCTTCAAAAGGCTGTAGATGCAAAAAACATGGGAGTTGACAATTTTTTTGAAAGCATGGGACAGCTCCTTCTTATGACTCACTTATCCAGTAAAATTGAGGTTTAAGAATCATAAATAATATTATTCCTGTATAATTACAAAAACAAACCAAAGGCACATTCTTATGGCTAAATATCCTACACTTTTAGAACAATTCCGCTCTTTTTATTTTCAAAACAATCCTAAAGACCTTGAAGAGGCGATTGAATATTTTTCTGTATTTGGCGGAATGGGATGGAGTGTTGATACAGGTGTGCCGCTTATAAATCTGATTGAGAGTAAGGTTTTAAGAAACTATACTTATATCCATGGCGATATTACCAAGGTCACAAAAAGTGATAAGGTTAGTCACTCTCTGCTTAGCGGTGTTGCTATGGGGGACAGAAGAACACATTCAGCTTTTAAAAGAGGTCGTATCTCAAGGGCTGAAGGTGAAAGTGCTATTGAGGAACTTTGCGAGATGGGATTTTTAAGTGTTGAGACTTCACTTGAGGGACCGCCGACTGAAGAAAAAATCGATGATAAACTCAACTTTGCTGTACCGTTTATGCGTTTTTGGTTCTCTTTTATCTCACCTTTTTTCAAAGGGATTAAAGAGGGAGATTACAAAGAGGTTAAAGAGCGATTTAACAACCGTGAGAGCGGATTTTCCAGTTTGATTTTTGAGCGACTTTCCAAAGAACTGCTGAAAAAAAGTTTTAAAAAAGAAGACCCTATTGTGGAAATTGGGAGCTATTGGGATAGAAATGTAGAGATAGATATTTTGGCAAAAACAAAGTCTGGCAAAATACTAGCCGGTGCCTGTAAATATTCAAATGCAAAAGCAAATAAAAATGAACTTACAAAACTCAAAGAGAAGTGTGAAACAGCTGAACTGACTCCTGATATTTATGTGCTTTTTTCAAAAAGCGGTTTTTCAAATGAGCTTAAAAATGAGAAAGGAAGTGACTTAAAACTGTATGCACTTAAGAATTTTAAAATTCTTGTTGAAGATTTAAGCGAGAGAGACTTTATAGAGTGTATTGGAAAAAGATACTAACGAACCATGACAGACGAGCAAAAAGAACAGATTAAAAAACAGATTGCGCAGGATTTAGAAGCCCTTAACAGTGAAGTTGCAGACCTTCAAGAAAAAACAAAACCGATACCGCCTGACTGCTGTTTAGGTGATTTACGCTTTGAGATGATGCATGAACAAGAGGTTTTTGAGCGCACTCTACATGAAGCGAAAATCAGAATCAACAAACTAAAATATGCCCTAGGCAAGATAGATAAAGAAGGTTATGGCTTTTGCATGGAGTGCGATGAAGAGATTCCATTTGGGCGTCTTTTGATACTGCCGGAATCCATGTACTGCACCGCATGTGCATCAAATAAGTAGGAACATGAATAATTTAATAAACCTTTTAGTCCAAAAAACAGGGCTTAAAAAAGAGCATATCAGCAATATTTTAAAACTTTTAGACGAGGGGTCAACCATCCCTTTTATCGCCCGTTACCGTAAAGAGATGACAGGCGGTGCAGATGATGAAGTCCTGCGTGAATTTGAAACTGTTTACATGAGCTCTAAAAACCTTTTAAACAGAAAAGAAGATATCAGCAGACTCATCCAAGAAAAAGGTGTTTTAACCGAAGCAATTAAAAAAAGTATTGAAGATGCTGAGAGCTTACATGTACTGGAAGATATTTACAGACCCTTTAAAGAGAAAAAAAGCTCCCGAGCTTCTACTGCCATCGAAAATGGTTTAACGCCGCTTGCTGATACTCTGCAAGGGGCAAAACTCACAAAAGAGGAGCTCCTTTTAGAAGCCAAGAGTTTTGTCAAAAAAAATATAACTTCCATAGAAGAAGCACTAAAAGGCGCACAGGATATTTTAGCCGAGAGATATGCCGATTTACCGCGTGAGAGAGAATCTATAAGAAACAACATGCAGAGACATGGAATCTTGGAAGTCAAAAAAGCTAAAAGCTTTGATGAGAAAGGTGTCTATGCAAACTTTATAGACCACTCTGAAAAAGTGGCATATATCCCTTCTCACCGCTATCTTGCCATTATGCGCGGAGTCAAAGAAAAAGAACTCTCAGCAAAAATAACCGTAGATACAGAGTATATTGAAGAGAACATCAAACAATACAAAATACCTCGTAATGCCGCTTCCTCAAAAGAGTTCCTTTTTGATGCTTATAAAGATGGACTGAAAAGACTTTTGCTTCCATCCATTGAGCGTGAAGTTCAGGCTGAGCTCAAAGAAAAAGCGGATATCTCTGCGATATCTGTTTTTGGCAAAAACCTCAACCAACTCTTAATGACTCCGCCTGTTACAAAAAGGGTACTTTTAGGAGTTGACCCCGCATTTGTAAGCGGTTGCAAACTGGCTGTCATTGATGAAAACGGAAACTATTTAGAGTCTGCGGTTATCTATCCGACTCAGCCGAGAAATGACTATGCCAACTCAAAAACAAAAGTACTAACACTAACAAACAAGTATAACATCACGGGAGTTGCCATCGGTAACGGCACTGGCTCGAGAGAAACACAGGAGTTTTTTGCAAGACTCAACAAAGAGGAAAATGCAAGTCTGAGCTATACAATTGTGAGCGAAGCCGGGGCTTCGGTTTACAGTGCTTCAAAATTGGCGCAAGATGAATATCCTAAGCTCGATGTAACAATCCGCGGTGCTATTTCCATCGCGCAGAGGCTCCGTGACCCGATGGCTACTTTGGTAAAAATCGACCCAAAATCCTTGGGAATCGGACAGTATCAGCATGATGTCGACCAGAAACTTTTGGAGAAGAAACTTAACGATGTAACGAGTGACCTTGTAAACCGTGTAGGTGTAGATATAAACTCTGCTTCCGCATCCCTGCTCTCACATGTAGCCGGTATCGGAGTAAAGATTGCTCAAAACATCCTATCTTACCGCGATGAAAACGGAAATTTTACAACAAAAGCACAGCTTCTAAAAGTAAAAGGTTTAGGCAAAAAAGCGTATGAGCAGGCAGCTGGATTTATCCGTATAAAAAACGGTAAAAGCGTATTTGACAACAGCGGTATTCATCCTGAGAGTTATGAGATTGCAAAAAAACTTGATGGAGTTGATTTGTCCAGCGTTGATGTAAACGAAAAAGCTAAAGCTCTCCATGTAGGAATTGAGACTTTAAAAGATATCATCAAAGAACTTAGCAAACCGGGATTTGATCCGAGGGAAGATTTGCCAGCCATCCCTTTTAAAGATGGCTTGACCGATATCAAAATGCTCAGTGTAGGAAGTTTTGTCTCAGGTGTTGTTCGCAATATTGCCGACTTTGGAGCATTTGTAGATATCGGGCTGAAAAATGACGGGATGATTCATATCTCAAAGATGAGTGCGAAACGAATTTCTCACCCGCTGGAAGTGCTCTCACTCAACCAATATTTACCCAAGGTAGAGGTCATCTCCATAGATAATGAAAAAGGCAAAATTGGTTTGAGCTTAGTCTAATCTACTTCTTAGACGCCAATACGTCCTATCAGTGATTTAACAGTTTCACCGGTTTTTTGTACGGATGTACTAATCTGGCAATTAAGTCCCTTCATATCTTCACTGTTCATGAGAATTTGAAGCTTATTCACCATAGGTTGGGTATTCTTTTCATCATCTGTAAGGTATACGATTAAAAACTGATGGTCCCCCCATTGGACCAACATGTCATCTTGACGTATTGATTTTTTCAAACTATCTACCAATGTTCTTAATGCTAACTCTTGTGAAACGAATGCTTCAATAAATTCTTTGTTAATATCAATCATGACGGTAGCTACTATTTTTTTGTTGAAGACAGCTGCATCTTCATAACTTTTAGCAACTTGTAAAAAATATTTCTTCGAATATGCTCCACTTCTTTTATCTATGGATATATTATTTTCAATCATGATGCGCTTGATTAAATCTTGTGTAATATCTATAAAAGCAACAACATAATAGCCAGAAATTGAAGCATCTATATTTACAGAAAAAGCATGAGGCTCATACCCTAGCGTCAACATACTGACTATACGGTCCATCTCCGGTAATTTTAAAATAGCATCGAACCACTTCTCGCTGGGTTCAAGCTTTTCTTTGTTAAAGTAAGATGGATGTGGAACAAAATTGTCTATAAACGGTCCGAATGATGATTTGTAGTGCTCACAAGATGTGACACCAAAAAATCTGTTAAACGCACTATTTGTTAAAATTGGATCTTCATCTCTAAAGATAACTGTCATCTCTTTAGAGCTATCTACAACACTTTGAATCAAAGATAAACTTGTTTCTTCTGTCATTTTTCATCCATTTTATTTATTTTTAGTATTATACACTTTTTCATGCTTAACTCCATTGTTCTACTTTTCCTGAGATATCAATCTGCGTTAAATAAAGACGCAGGTCAAACTCTACCTGATGATAGGATGGCTGCATGTACTCACACAGTTTATAAAAAGCTTTATTGTGCTCTTTTTCTTTGAAATGAGCTAACTCATGCACAACAATCATCTGTAAGAATTCTTCCGGCACGTTCTTAAAGATGGATGATATTTTTATCTCATTTTTTGCTTTTAGCTTAGAGCCTTGCACTCGTGAGATGAAGTGATGCGTTCCTAGTGCGTTGTGAATAACATTGATTTTTCCATCAAACAAAGTTTTACTCAGAGGCGCTGACTTTTTCATGTAAGTATTTTTAATTTCGCTTACATAGGTAAAAAGTGCTTTATCATTTTTTACTGCATGAGGGGTTTTGTACTTATTCACAAGATGGGACTTCAGCCTATCTTCTTCTATCAGTTTGTGAACTTGTTTTTTTGTCTGCTCTGAGTAATGATTTAAGTATTTTAACATGTGTTTATTTTTTAACTTAAAATCCAGACAGAGAATTTCTTCCCTTTTATTTTTCCGTTTTGAAGTTTTTTATGTGCATGTTCTATCAATTTTGCTTCGATAGCCACATAGCTTTGACGCTCATAAATATCTATTTTTCCTATAGAACTACCTGCCAAACCGGCATCTCCCGTTAATGCCCCGAGCAAATCTCCGGCACGAACCTTATCTTTTTTTCCACCCTCTATAACAAGCGTTACATAAAGCGGTCTCATCTCAAACCCTTTCTCTTTTTTTAAAGATGTAAAATCTTCAAAAAGACGATTGGCACTTTTGTATTCTAAAGCCTTTTCTATCTCATACACGCTGTATAAGGTCATGGCAAGACCTTCTTTTCCTGCACGCCCTGTTCGTCCTATGCGGTGAGTATAAGTCTCTTCTCCATGAGGGATGTCATAGTTTACAACCATAGCCAACTCTTTGATGTCAAGTCCTCTGGCTGCAACATCTGTCGCAACCAAAACCGAACAGCTTTTGTTGGCAAACTGAACTAAAACATCGTTTCTCTCATACTGCTCCAAGTCGCCATGTATCGCCAAAGCGTCAATATTTTGTTTTTGCAGAGACTCTGCTATCTCTTTTGCATCCAGCTTCGTGTTCGTAAAAACAATCACGTTTTCAGGTTTGAAGGTGCTGAAAATATTTACTAAAATTTCTAATTTATTCCCGGCTTCATAAAACCGCTCAGTTATCTTGTTGGCAACTTCCGTGGAAACAGTTTTAACACTCACTGCATCTTTTTGAAGCTTGTTGCTTATGCTCATAATCTCATCTGTGTAGGTAGCAGAGAAAAGAAGTGTTTGTTTCTCTTTTGGAGCGAAAGCTAAAACCTGGTCTATCTCTTCAATAAAGCCCATATCTAACATTCTGTCTGCTTCATCGAGGACAAGTGTTTCGAGGTTTTCCAAACTGAGTGTTTTTTTGCTCAGGTGTTTTAAAATTCGTCCCGGTGTTCCGACTATGATGTGAGCGCCATGTTCAAGTGAGCCCAGTTGTGGTCCAAAAGCAGCTCCGCCGCAAAGTGTTAAAATTTTGATGTTGTGGGTAAATCTTGCAAGTGTGCGAAGTTCTTTTGCAACCTGGTCTGCCAGTTCTCTTGTCGGACAAAGCACAAGAGCCTGAACTCTAAACTTTTTAACATCTAGTTTATGAAGCAAACCTATACCAAAAGCCGCTGTTTTGCCGCTTCCTGTTTTTGCCTGGGCTATAACATCACGACCTTCTAAAATAAACGGGAGTGTTTCAGCCTGAACAGGAGTCATCTCCATGTAGCCTATCTCATTCAGGTTGTGAAGCATCTCTTTTGATAGTGGGAGATTTGAAAAGTTTTTGGAGTTCATGTGCATTCTTTTTTGAAATTATAACATTTTTACTGCTATGCGCTTAAAGAATCCTCAAAACTATTCACACTTTCGATGCTCTCTATAATCAGTTGATTTATTATCATATGGTCCAGATCATATTTCATGGCAAAGACCCTTATTGCTCTGGTATTAAATGCTTCAATATCTTCTACCAAGGCATACAGCTCACCCAGTAAACCTTCATGTTTGAGTAAGGCATTTTTAATATCATCAGAGATGTGCATCTTCTCCAAAATTTCTTTTAATTCAACACCAAAAACAGCATCCAGCAACGACAATACTCCAACAAAGTAAGCTTCGCCCAACGCATTGCTTTTAGCATTTGGTTCAATTGTCTTGAGAAGTTTTTGCATAAGTTCCGTACGGTTTTTTGCCATTAACATTAGGGGAGAATGCCCGCCATTTTTTGACATTGATTTTGAGTAGACCATGAGCATAAGCCATTGTCCCAAAGGTATTCGTCCAACAAGCATTAAAACATGATGAATAGAGGAAATTTTATTTCTAAAATGAAACGCACCGGAGTTTATGAACTGTAGAAGCTGAACTGTAATTGAGTGGTTATTTTCAAATTCCTTTGTAATCTCATCAATATTTGTATCTTGCATCAGTAAATTATAGAGTTTCATAATATTCAATTGGCTTGAATCATATTTTGGATTTGCAACTATCTTTGGTTTAGCCAAAAAATAGCCTTGAAAAAAGTCACATCCATACATCTTTGCATTATCATAGTAAATACTGTCATCAATTCCAGTCCCTACTACCTGAATCTTATGCGCTTTTAATTTTTCTATTAAATCTTCTATATCTTCATCAATCTCTTTATGAAAATTTACTTTA
>CALCGG010000099.1 GCA_937900945.1 uncultured Sulfurimonas sp.
TAATTATGAAGTTCAATATCTTGGATATTCTTTGGATGATATGTAAAATAAATATGGCTATTTCTTTTTATGACACCAATTTATTTAGGCTTGATATATTACAAAATGACTTCTAATATTGATATTATGGCTCTGCTGTTGACAAATGATAAAAATAGACAAAGTCTTAAATGAAAGTAATTTTAGAGATAGTTATAAAAGTGCTTGTTTGTGGGGTTTAAAGGGTGTTTGATTGGTTGCGGAAATAGGATTTGAACCTATGACCTTCGGGTTATGAGCCCGACGAGCTACCGAACTGCTCTATTCCGCGATATGTCCCTAAAATTAGGGGATTGTATGGATGGGGTGAAGGGATTCGAACCCCTGAGTGCCAGTACCAAAAACTAGTGCCTTACCGCTTGGCGACACCCCATCATTTAATGTAGAAAATTGGTTGCGGAAATAGGATTTGAACCTATGACCTTCGGGTTATGAGCCCGACGAGCTACCGAACTGCTCTATTCCGCGATACTTAAAACAAACTCAGTTACCTTGTTTGTTGGAGCGAAATTATAGGTAAAACAGGTCCATTTGTCAAGCCTTTTGATGGCAAATTAATAAATAATATAAATTTGAACTATTTTTAATCAATTTTTAAATACAATATACGACAAATTATTTAAAAAGAGAATATATATGACACCTATACAACGAGTACTTGAAGCTATCCAAGAGATTAAAAAAGGAAAAATGATCATCATGATAGATGATGAGGACAGAGAAAATGAGGGTGATTTGGTTTACGCCTCCGCTTTTTCAACTCCTGCTCATGTTAACTTTATGGCTACACATGCAAGAGGTCTAATTTGTGTTGCGCTCAGCAAAACAATTGCAACGCGTCTTGAACTTAATCCGATGGTAAGTTCAAATACATCTTCGTATGAAACTGCTTTTACGGTCTCCGTTGATGCAAAAAATGCTTTGACCGGTATCTCTGCGTCAGAGAGAGACGATACTATTAAAATATTGGCTAATCCAATAAGTCATGCAGGCGAACTGGTTAAACCGGGACATATTTTTCCTCTTATAGCCAAGGATGGCGGAACACTTGTTAGAACTGGTCATACAGAGGGCTCAGTTGATTTATGCCGCTTAGCTGGACTTAGCGAGTCGGGTGTTATCTGTGAGATAATCAAAGAAGATGGGACTATGGCAAGACGCGATGACCTTGACATCTTTGGTGAGAAACATAATCTTAAAACTATTTTTATTTCAGATATTGTTGAATATCGTTTAGCAAATGAAAGATTAGTAAATGAAACAGATGTAAAAGAGATAGATTTTTTTGGCGTAAAAGTGAAACAACACACTTTTGAAGACCATGACAAAATAGAACATACAGCTATTGTTTTTTACAATGCCGGTGAAATAGCTAATGTAAGAGTTCATAATGTTATACCAGACATAGAACTTTTTTTAAATCAGAAAAAATACAACAATTTAGTACACTCCATAGAATATTTAAAACAAAACAGTGGTGTTCTAGTTTTTATTAACAAAACAAATCATCAGGACAATGCAACCATGAAAGAGTTTGGAATCGGCGCTCAGATACTTAAATCTCTCGGTATTTCTAAAATGAACCTTATCTCTTCCATGAAACAAACAGACTTTGTAGGCTTGGGTGGTTTTGGTCTGGAAGTCAACGAAATGATAGAAATATGATTTTTTTAAAAATGGACTCTTTAGTGTTTTTTGATATAATCTAGTTTAAAATATAAAATAAAAAGGATATAAAATGGAATGCGATTTTCCGTCAGTTAATTCAAATAAACAAGAAATAAAAGAAATTTTTGCTAGCGTGAAGACTATTGCAGTTTTAGGACTTTCGCCAGACAGTTCCAAAGATAGTCATAGAGTAGCAGCTTATTTGCAAGCACATGGTTATAAGATTGTGCCAGTTTATCCAAAAGAGGAAATTATACTTGGCGAAACTGTTTACAATTCACTTGCAGAGATACCCTTTCCTATAGATATGGTAAATATATTTAGAAAATCAGCCGCGCTTGATCCGATTGCCGATGCCTGTATCTCTAGAGGTGACATAAAAGTTTTTTGGGCTCAAAAAGGTATCGTAAATAATGCTGCTGCACAAAAAGCAAAAGATGCGGGGATGATGGTTGTTCAAAATATGTGCAGCATGGTAGAGCATCGTTCGTTATAAGGGAATATATTGTTAGATATAAATAAAATTTACGAAGCTAGAGAAAAGATAAAAGATATCATAGTTGATACGCCTTTTTCTTACGCACCCTATCTGAGTGAAATTGCAGAGTGTGAGGTTTATTTAAAAAAAGAAAACTTGCAGGTTACAGGTGCTTTTAAAATACGAGGTGCTTATAATAAAATAGCATCATTGACGGATGAACAAAGAGCATGCGGAGTTATAGCGGCAAGTGCTGGAAATCATGCGCAGGGTGTTGCCCTTTCTGCTTCCAAATTTAACATTAGAGCCGTGATTGTAATGCCGGAATCAACACCGCTTACAAAAATTAACGGTGTAAAGCATTTTGGAGCCGAAGTTATTTTGCACGGTACAAATTATGATGAAGCCTACGCCTACGCACGTTCTTACGGAGAAAAAAACTCTTTAACTTTTGTGCATCCTTTTGAGGATGAAGAAGTTATTGCAGGTCAGGGTACGGTCGCTTTAGATATATTGGATAAATGTGAAGATCTTGATGCTGTTATTATTCCTGTCGGCGGTGGCGGTCTTATCTCCGGAATGGCATCAGCTTTTAAAGCTATCAATCCAAAGATTGAAGTTATTGGTGTCAGTGCTAAAGGTGCACCTGCACTTAAAAATTCATATGATTTAAAAAAAGCTGTTGATTCAACGAGTGTAAGAACTATAGCGGATGGCATAGCTGTTCGTGACACTTCAGAGATTACGCTGGGGCATATTTTACAAACTGTAGATAAGTTCATAAGTGTTGATGATGAAGAGATAGCCAGCGCAATTTTATTTTTACTTGAGAAACAAAAACTTGTTGTTGAAGGTGCCGGTGCTGTTGGTGTGGCTTCACTTTTACATCATAAGCTGGAACATTTAAAAGGCAAAAAAGTTGCTGTCGTTCTTAGTGGCGGGAACATGGATGTTACACTTCTTTCTGTGATTATTGAGAAAGGTCTTTTAAAGTCTGGCAGAAAAATGAATATAACGGTTACTTTAATCGATAAGCCTGGTTCATTAATGAGATTTACCCAAATCTTACAAGAATTAAATGCAAATATAGTCCATATATCCTATGACAGAACTTCAATTTCGCTGGATTATGGTGACGCAAATGTAACAGTTCACATGGAAACAAAAGGTGATGAACATCAGCAAGAAATAAGAAGAATATTGAAAAAAGAGGGTTATTTAAGGGATTGACAGAATGCAATTAATGCATGAAAAAAAATTTGCTAAACCAGTAATATTAACAAAAATTTTAGACAGTGGTGACTTGCTTGCTGTCGATTCAAGTACAACAGTAGTGATAATGGATACTGCTTCATTGAATGTTAAAAGCGGTTTAAATGCAAAAATCTCCCATGCAGATTATAAAAACCGTGTTGTTGATTTTACAAGTAACGGAAATTATTTTACTACAGTAAGTTCTGATGCAAAAAACTCTATACTATTTAACGTTGAGACTAAAAAAGTGATAGCCAAAGTGTCTAGACACCAAGGTAATGTGTCTTGTGTCGGTATTGATCCAAAAAATTCTTATATGTTTTCATGCGGGGATGATGGAAAAACTTTTGCACTAGACATAAAGAGCGGAAAACTTGTTTTTACTCTTCCGGTTCATGTTGATACTATTAATGATATTGCTTTTAGTGAGAATGCAACCTGGGTGGCAACGGCAAGTTATGATAAAAAGGTATCGCTATTTAGTTTAGATAGAATGACCCCGGTATATAAGATGATTGGACATTCTGCTCCTGTTATGAAGTTACAGTTTTTAAATAATCATAGGCTTTTTAGTATAGACAAAGAATCTAATGGGATTGTTTGGGACACGCAAACGGGTAAAGTGTTAAAAAGGCTTGAAGGGCTGCATGACACAGTTGTTCAAGTAACGATAGACAGTGATGATAGATTTCTTTTTTTAGGGACGCAGCTTGGCTACATACTTGTTTACGATAGCCAAACTTATGAACAGTTATCCGAAAAATATATTAAGCTTGATTCATCTATCACTTCCCTTTGTTTTGATAAAGAAAAAAAATATTTAATAATAGCTACAGAGAACTCAGAACTTCTTTTTTATCATATATATTATGGTGAAAATAATTTAAAAGAGTTTGTTAAAAATAAAGATTATGACCACATCTATCCATATATAGAAAAAAATCCGCTTTTAAAATCTACTAATATTTATGCAAGAGTGGAAGCTTTATGGGAAATGACACTAAAAAAAGCAAAATTGGCACTAGAAAACAGTGATAAAAGAACAGCTATTGCTCTCTTTAAAAGTTTTAAAAATATTCCAGATAAAAATAAAATCATGCAAAAAGTTATTCGTGAATATGCAGAATTTGACAAGTTTGCTGCTTTGGCAAAACAAGGCAAAATATCCTTAGCTTACTCGCTTGCAAGCCAGTACCCAGTTTACAAAGAATCAGAAATTTATAAATCTCTAGAAGCCAACTGGAGAAAAAGTTTTGTGATAGCTCAGAAATATGCTATTGATCCAAAAGGTCAGGATAAGGCTCGTGAAATATTGGCTCCTTATAGAGGGGTTACTGAAAAAACAAATCTTATACAAGAATTGTTTTCACAATCTGAAGTATATAAAAGATTTAGAATTGCCATGGGACAAAAAGATTTTAAAGGTACTTTTGAACTTATAAAATTACATCCATTTTTAAAAGAATTTCCTGAATATGAAGCTATTATGAAATATGCTGATACTTTATACGTAAAAGCACAAAAGTTTATGCAAGATGCCGATACCCATGCGGCTATTAAAATATTTAGAGCTTTACAAGAATTTCCTGATTTTGAGGAGGATGCAAAAAAAATAATTGCAGAGATTGAAGCAAAGCATAAATTTTTCAATGCTATAAAAGATGAAGATATTGTTTTGGCGTACAATATTTTAGCAACTTCTGAAGATTTACAAGATAGTGAAGATGGAAAAGCCTTGCAAAAACAGTGGAATAATGATTTATCAAAAGCTAATGAATATGCTGTTGAAGGCAATATAAGCGGTATAAAAGAAGCTCTGGCAAAATATATGAATATTAGTTCCAAATATATGGCTCTCGGTACTATTTTTGGTTGGGCTTATATGATTCAATTAGAGCAGGCTGTTAAGCAAAAAAAAGATCAGGCAGTTATAGAAAATGGAATAAAGAATTATATTTTATCATTTGGATTGCAAGACCAGATTTTAAGTTTTTATGAAATTTTTATACGGTATTACCCGCACTCAAAACTAACCCTTGAACTTCAGACTAAAGGCTCTTTAAGCATGTGGCGACCATCAATGGTAGCCACTTCAATCTTAGAATAGTTTTGGACTTAAAACTTACAAGCTATTTTAACCTAAAATATAGCTCTATTTTCCTATAATAAGCGAATTTTTAAATATACAATAATAAGAGGAGACTTTTCATGCAAATTAGTGGTGCACAGATGGTCATTGAAGCTTTAATTGCCGAGGGTGTAAATACCGTTTTTGGATACCCTGGCGGGGCAATTATGAATGTTTATGATGAGATATATAAACAACATGATTTTAAACATATTTTAACTCGTCATGAGCAAGCAGCAATTCATGCTGCAGAGGGTTATTCAAAAGCTAGCGGTAAAGTCGGTGTTTCGATTATTACGAGTGGACCAGGTTTTACCAATGCTGTAACCGGTTTGGCTGATGCTTATATGGACTCTATTCCATTGGTAGTAATCAGTGGTCAGGTTCCTATGAGTCTTATTGGAACTGATGCATTTCAAGAGATAGATGCTGTTGGAATCAGTCGTCCTTGTACAAAACACAATTACCTTGTAACAGATGCAAAAGATTTGGGACGTGTTCTAAAAGAAGCATTTTACATCGCAAGAAGTGGTCGTCCAGGTCCCGTTCATGTTGATATTCCAAAAGATGTCACAGCGCAAATAGCTGAATTCAATTATGATATTGAAGTTGACTTAGAAACGTATAAACCTCACACAAAAGGCAATCCTCGCCAAATTAAAAAAGCGATGGAAGCTATATCGAAAGCTAAAAGACCACTTTTTTATCTTGGCGGCGGCATTGTAAATTCAAATGCAGCCTATGAAGTTCGAGACTTAATTCATAGAACCGGTATTCCGGCAGTTGAGACATTGATGGCAAGAGGTGTTCTTTCCCATGATGATGAACTTCTTATTTCTATGCTTGGAATGCACGGCTCTTATGCTGCAAATATGGCTATGAGTGAAACAGATTTAGTTATTGGTATTGGTGCCAGGTTTGATGACAGGGTAACAGGAAAGCTCTCAGAATTTGCAAAAAATGCTGGAGTTATTCATGTGGATATAGACCCTGCAAGTATCTCTAAACTTGTAAATGCAGACTATCCAATCGTTGGTGACATTAAGAATGTTATTGATGAGATGTTGGAATTGTCTTCACAAATTCATCCTGAGAATTATGAGTCTTGGAGAGAAACTATCAATAACTTTGATAGGGTGCATCCTTTGATTTTTCATGAAGATACTGATAGATTGAAACCGCAATGGGTGGTTAAAAGAGTGGGTGAACTCCTTGGAGATAGTGCAAATATTTCTACTGATGTTGGACAGCACCAAATGTGGGCAGCACAATTTTATCCATTTACCCGTCCTCGTCAATGGATAACCTCTGGCGGACTCGGAACTATGGGTTTTGGTTTTCCGGCAGCGATGGGTGTTAAAGCCGCATCACCGGATAAAACAAGTATAAATTTTACCGGAGATGGTTCTATTTTAATGAATTGTCAAGAGTTGATGACAGCAGTTGAGCAAAAGCTTCCAGTAATCAACATCATCTTGAACAATAATTTCTTAGGAATGGTCCGTCAGTGGCAGACACTCTTTTACGACAAGAGACACAGTGAAACAGACTTAAGTGTTCAACCGGATTTTGTAAAGTTATCAGAAGCTTTTGGTGGAATCGGTTATAGAGTTCACACAAAAGAAGAATTTGATGCAGCACTTAAAGATGCAGTAGAAAAAAATATTGTTGCATTTATAGAAGTTCTGGTTGAAAGATTTGAAAATGTTATGCCGATGGTTCCATCTGGTGGATCACTTTTTAACATGATGTTACTAGAAAAGAAGAAGGAGAAAAAGTAATGATAGACAACAATGAAAGACGAGTAGTTTCGGTTATTGTGGTTAATGAAGCGAGTGTTTTATCTCGTATTACTGATCTTTTTTCTGGTCGTGGTTATAACATCACATCTTTGACAGTTGCTCCGATTCCTGATAGCAAATATTCAAGATTGACTATTGTTACAGCTGGTTCTATAAGAGTGATTGAGCAAATTACAAAGCAGTTGCATAAACTTATTCCAGTTCTTAAAGTTTATGAACACTCTGATTTAGTTGAAAAAGAGATGGCTTTGGTTAAGTTCCCTATCACTGAAAATTTAAGTGATATTAGTGCGCTTTGTGGTGCTTACAATGGTAAAATCGTAAATGTTGGAGATAATGTAATCATAGTTATGGTTGCAGATGAACCAAAAAGAGTTGATAACTTTTTAAGTGTTATTAAGAGATATAATCCAAAAGAAATTGTGAGAAGCGGTTCTGTGGCACTTGAGCGATAATTGATGACTTTAAGTAATATAGCTGCTATTTTAGAGATAGAATTTAGTGCTGAAGATATAGAAATTACAGGTATGAATACACTTAAAAATGCTATGCCTAATGAAATCTCTTTTGTGTCTAATTCAAAATATATAAAAGATATTGAGAGTAGCAACGCAGCTGCAATTATAGTTTCTGCTTCTTTAATCAAGCATGTACCGGAGAATTGTGTAGCTTTAGTTGTTGAAAATTCTTACTGGTCTATGGCAACTCTTTCTAAATATTTTGCTCCAGTAATTGAAGATAACAATCTTCCCCTTGCTCAAATAGGCGAGGGGAGTATTGTGTCTTCTAAAGCTGAAATAGCAAATGGCGCTAAGATAGGCAAAAACTGTACTATTCTTGCTCATGTCTACATTGGTGCAGAAGCAGTTGTTGGTGACAATACTATTATTTATCCCAGTGTAACTGTTTACAGAGACTGTAAAATTGGAAATGATTGTATCATACATGCCAATACGGTTATCGGTGCTGACGGTTTTGGCTTTGCTACAAATCACTTGGGTGAGCATAGAAAGATTTACCAAAATGGGAATGCTGTTATTGAAGATGATGTAGAAATTGGCAGCAACGTGAGCATTGACAGAGCGGTTTTCGGAACTACACTTATTAAAAAAGGTGTCCGTATAGATAATCTTATACAAATTGGACATAATTGTGAAATAGGTGAATATTCAGTAATGGTTGCTCAGTCTGGTCTTGCCGGGTCCACTAAGCTTGGACGTAATGTTGTAATGGGTGGGCAATCAGCTACGGCTGGTCATATAGAAATAGCTCCTTTTACAACATTTGCCGCTAGAAGCGGTGTAACAAAAAGCATTAAAGAAAGCGGCTTAACTTTTGGAGGTTTTCCACTTATGGAACAAAAAACATGGTTAAAACTTCAGGTGAAAATAGCTAGACTATTGAAATAATTTTAAGAAAACTTTAAAAAAAAAGGATTGGTAATGTCAAAAACAATTGCATTAAGCGGAACAAAGAAAGGTGTTATTTCGGTAACAAAAATAGAAAAGCCATATGGTGAAAATAGTGCGACTGTAGCAAGTATTGGTATATCATTAGCTGGAAATGCTGATGTTCCTGAATGGAAAGTTCATATTCCTATGGATAACTTAGATGAAGTTATAGAAGCTTTGCAGTCTTTAAAATAATAATTTCAAACTACTTACATGTGCCGTTTGCACATGTAAGATGAATTAAGCTTTTAACTCTTTTACAAACTCTTCGATTCTCTTTATTCCAGTACGGATACTTTCAATATCAGTAGCAAAACTAAATCTAAAATAACCTTCACTTCCAAATCCTATACCTGGAACAACAGCTACTCCTGTTTTTGCCAGTAACTGTTTTGAAAATTCTAAAGAATCATTACTTACTTGCTTAATATTTACAAAAAGATAGAAAGCCCCGTCTGGCTTTATAACACTAAGCCCATCGATTTCATTAAAGAGTTTAAAGGCTTCATCACGACGCTCTTTAAATGCTTTTCTCATCATCTCTATATCTGCATCAGCTGAACCGTCTAACCCTGGAATAGCAGCTTTTTGAGTTATTGAGTTTATGTTTGAAGTGCTTTGGCTTTGAAGTTTTTTAGTTGCTTGAATTAGCTCGGTGTTGTGAGCTGCCATGTAGCCAAATCTCCAGCCAGTCATAGCTACTGATTTACTTAAACCGTTAATTGTTACAGTTCTCTTATACATGTCCTCACTCACAGCGGCTGCTGATGTAAAAGTACCTTCATATACAAGTTTTTCATACATCTCATCACTTGCAACGATAACATTAGTTCCCTCTAAGACTTTTCCTAAAGCGGTAAGTTCCTCTTTTGAGTAAACAGAACCGGTTGGGTTGGATGGAGTATTTAAAATTAACATTTTGCTATTTGGTGTTAAAGCATTTTTTAATTGCTCTGGAGTTATTTTAAAGTCAGTATCATCAAGAGTTTCTATCTCAACAACTGTACCCCCACAATATAGAACTAACTCTGGATATGTAACCCAATAAGGTGCAGGTATGATTACTTCATCACCCTTTTGTATTGTTGCAGCAAACAAGTTAAATAGAGAATGCTTAGCACCATTGTTTGCAATGATTTGATTCGGAGCATATGTTAAGCCGTTATCTCTTTTAAGCTTTTGTGCGATTGCTGTTCTTAGGGCTGGTATTCCATCAACAGCAGTATATTTTGTAAAACCCTCGTTGATAGCCTTGATTGCAGCATCTTTGATAACCTGTGGTGTATCAAAGTCAGGCTCTCCGGCAGAAAAGCTAAGGATATCTTTCCCTTCAGCTTTAAGCTCTTGCGCGAGTGTTGTAATCGCGATTGTAATCGATTCAGATAGCGTGTTGATGCGGTTTGTTAGCATTTTTAAGTCCTTAGTCACTTGATGTGAAAATAATAGCCATAATTATACTAAAATAATTTTATAGTTAAGTTGAGAAAATATTTTCTTACTTAATTCTTCATAGCTTTAATAAATGATTGATAAATATTTTCAAGAGCTAAATCATCTTCTAAGAGTTTTTTGTTGTCTTCAACTAAAATATGTTCTAGAACAGCAACTCTTTTTAGTAGGTATTCAAACATCTCTTTGTTGATATCAGGAAGCATATTATGCATAAACGGATCTTTACATCTCCCTTTTTCTATTACATGTGCCGGGATTCCTATCGCAGTTGAACAGTCAGGTACCTCTTTTACTACAACAGAATTTGCACCGATTTTTGCATATTCGCCAATAACAATATTTCCAAGTATTTTTGAACCGGCACCCAAAACAGCACCTTGTTTTATAGTGGGATGGCGTTTTCCGTGTGTTAAAGATACACCGCCAAGAGTTACTCCTTGATAAATCAGTACATCATCTTCTATAATCGTAGTCTCTCCAATCACAACTCCAAAACCATGATCAATAAAAACTCTTCTCCCAATTACGGCGGCAGGATGAATATCTATATTGGTAAAAATTTGTGATAAGCCCATTATCATTCTTGCCAATCTTTTAAAATTTGCTTTATAAAGTTTATGAGATAGCCTATACCAAGCAATTGCCCAAACACCTGGGTAGTTGAATAAAAAATCTACCTTTGAATTTAGAGCAGGGTCATTTTTATAAGCATTAGAAAAATCTTCTCTGATATCAGTGTAAAGTCCCACAATTAAGCCTTAGTTTGTTGTTCTTAGATAACCGTTTTGCTGTACGAATATCTCTAATTTTGAAAGTGTATCACTTTTTTCTTTTTCTGTAATAAATTGGCTATTAGACAAGTCTGTCTTAAGTTTATTTAAAATTTCATCTTTATCGTAGCCGATTGATTCGAGAATATCCAAGATGTTTTTTGATTCGATTTCATTTTTTATTTCATAGTTAACATCATTTACATATATAGTATATTCACTAGGATGTGTAAACAGATTATGGCTCATTCCCAGTGTTTCCTGATAAGCTCCAACATTGAAAAAACCTAAAAAGTATTCTTCCTCATCTAAGTTTACATCATGCAGATATAAAGGTTTATCAGGGTTAAAACCAATCTCTCCATCACTATCACATGTGATATCCCAAAGAGAAGCTGCTCTAATGGGTGTAGAGTTTAAATGGTGCAACGGCATAACAGGAAAATGCTGTCCTAAGCCCCAGTAGTCCGGCAAACTTTGAAAAATAGAAGCATTTATGAGATATCGCTCTTGCAACCTGACTTGTAATTGTTCAAGCTCATTTGTAGGGTCTAATGATGTCAAATACAATGATTTTTTTATAATATTATGCACTAATATTTCTGCATTAGAACGATCCTGCAAGTCAATATAACCTAAATCAAATAAAGTTAGAAGGGACTCCATGTGGTCGAGGGCATCATGCAAATACTCTATGCAATTTTTATTGTTAAGAAGTTTATGCAGTTCTATAAGTTCTTCAAGAAGAGGCGGGTTTTTCTTTTTGAAGTTTAAAAGCTGTTCTTGATAATCATGTGTAAAAAGCTCAAGGACAGGAGTTATTAAAACAGCATGAGAAGCTACTATAAATCTTCCTGACTCTGTAAAAATATCTGGATGTTGAACATTTTTAGCATTCATAATCTCACCAAGTAAGAAGACAACACTGCTTGAAAATTCAGCTATAGAATAGTTTCTGGCTTTTGAATGAATATGTTGGTCATACTCTACTGCCAGTCCACCACCAATATTTATGCTTGAGAGTGATGAAGCTCCCATTTTTTTAAGTTCGGCATAGATATTTCCAGCTTCTCTTAGAGCTCTTTTTAAAGGTGCAATGTCAGACATTTGGGAACCTATATGAAAATGAACCATGCTTAAATGTTGGAGTAAATTTTGCTCCCCTAAAAGTTTGACTGCCTCGATAATTTCTGTAGAGGTTAAACCAAATTTTGCATCCATCCCACCGCTTTTAGCCCAAATCCCGCTTCCGGCACTGTGGAGTCGAACTCTAAGTCCAATATTTGGAACTTTTAAAGTACATTCTCGGGCAACTTCGATGATGGTTTCAAGCTCGCCCAAGCCTTCGATTGTAATTGTGATTTTGTGTCCACTTTGAGCTGCAATAAATCCTAGAGATATCATCTCTTTATCTTTAAAGCCGTTAACAGTTATATTTGCTCCACTAGGGGTTTTACTCATGGCTAAGATAAGTTCTGCTTTAGAACCTGCTTCTAAACCATAGTTGTATTTTGAACCTTGTGATGTTACAGCTTCTACAGCAAAAGGAAACTGATTCACTTTTAGTGGAAAAACAGCGTTAAAAGATCCATTGTAATTATTCTCTTCCATAGCTCTGTCAAAGTGAGAATAAAGAGTTTGAATCTGTTTTTTAATAAGATGCGGAAATCTTAATAAAATAGGACCTTTCACATCATTTGAGCGAATCTCTTCTGTTATTTGCAAAAGTGAAGGCATGCTCTTATAATTTAATTTTAGTTGACCATCCTCGATGATAAAATTATTATTTGACCAAATGTCGAGTCCAAAGTTTTTCATTTATGTAAACCTATATATGTAATTTGTGATGAAAATATTTATCAATATCGAAGTATATCTCACCATTTCTATTTTTAATGCTATTCATATCCATCTGTTATTTATAAACTCAATGCTAGAAATTCTTTAAGAACATAGTACTTTCTGTTTTATTTTCTAAATCTTTAACCCATATCGTATCGTTTTGCATCTCGTTTGTGCCGATTACACAGCAAAACCTTGCATTTACTTTATCAGCACCTTTAAGATGGCTTTTAAGGTTTTTTGCTTTGTAATCACAGGTGGCTTTATCACTCTTTCTTTTCTTATGAGTAAGACTGACAACTAAATCAATAGCCTCTTCATCCATAGCACCGAGGTAATAACCGTCTCTTTTAACTTCTGGCATCTTTATGAGTTCCATAAGCCTTTCAATTCCCATGGCAAAACCAACTGCAGGAGTAGGGCGACCATCTAAAAACTCTACAAGTCTGTCGTAACGACCACCGCCGGCTATCGCACTTTGAGAGCCTATGTTGTCGCTAACAAACTCAAATGCAGTCTTAGAATAATAATCAAGTCCGCGAACCAAGTTTGTATCTATCTCATAAGCTATCTCGTTATCATCAAGAATCTTCTTTAACTTCTCAAAATCATCTTCACATGCAGAGCATAAATGGTTAATGAGTTTCGGAGCTTCTTTGTATATCACTTGACATGTTCCATTTTTACAGTCAAGAACACGGATAGGGTTTGTAGCTTTTCTTCTGACACAATCTTCACAAATATCATCTTCGCATTTTTCAATAAAACTCACTAAAGAATCGCGATACTGAGGCATACAATTACTGTCTCCAAGTGAATTCAGCTGGAGTCTGTAAGCAATTCCAAGAGCTTTTAAAATGTCACTGACCATCATAATCATAGCAGCGTCTTCATAAACACTGTCAACGCCAAAACTCTCAACTCCAAACTGATGAAACTGTCTTAGACGGCCTTTTTGAGGTCTTTCATAACGGAACATAGAACCATGATAAAAGAAACGATGAATCCCACCAGCTTTATCAAGTTTTTTTTGAACAAAAGCACGGACAACACCGGCGGTTCCCTCAGGGCGAAGACAAACATCATTTTCCCCTTTGTCTATAAACTGATACATCTCTTTGCCGACAATATCACTGGATTCACCAACGGAGCGTTTAAAAAGGGCAGTTTCTTCTAAAAGAGGAGTTTCTATAAAATGATAACCATACTTTTGTGCTATATCAGTAGCCGTATTTATAAAGTAAGTAAATCGTTCATAATCCTCACTTAAAATATCGTTCATTCCTCTTAGTGAATTAATCATTGCTATCCTTCATATTGTTTAATATTTCTTTTGTTATATCTTCTATGTTTTTTGTTGCATCAATAGTTACAAGTTCCAGCTGAAGGAGCCTTGCAGCCTCTATGATGGCATCTTGAATTTTTAAAAGATACTCAGATCCTCTAAGTTCTATACCATCTAATTTTTTTTGGGAAAGTCTAAGCTCTAATTCCTCTTTTGTAAGTTGAAGTAAAAAAACTTTTTTCGGATAAATACCGTTTGTAGCAAATCTATTGAGATGAATTATTGCTGTTTCACTTATTTCGCCTTGAATTAAAGCGTAAGCGACACCACTGACTGCACTTCTGTCAGATATTATCATTTTCTCCAGATTTGGCTCTATGACCTCTTTTATATGTTCAGCACGATCGGCTAAAAAGAGTAGAAATTCAGCTTTTTTACTTTGTATTTTAGCATTTAGAACGATTTCTCTTATCTCTTTGCCTATCTCTGTGCCACCCGGCTCTTTAGTGATAATAGCATCTGGAAAGTGTTCGGCTAGTTTTGAGATTTGTGTGCTTTTTCCGGCAGTGTCGATACCCTCTAGTGCAATGTACATGCGCTCATGCTCCCTATGATTTTTTGAACTTCTTTTGGAAGCAAGTGCTCTGTTTTTGCATTAAATTTTAAAAGATTCCTAACAATGGATGAACTGATAAAAGCATGTTGTAGCTTTGGCATAAGATAAACGGTCTCAATTGAATCGTCCAGAGAGTTGTTTAAATATCCAAGTTGCAATTCATACTCAAAATCACTCACTGCCCGAAGCCCGCGTATAAGTATAGTCGCATCATGAGTACGGGCAAATTCTACTGTTAAGTTATCAAACCCGAGAACTCTTACATTGCTCAGATTTTCTATCGCTTTGTTTGTCATTTCTATCCGCTCATCAAGAGTAAACATCGGTTTTTTATCATGTGAGAGTGCAACAGCTATAATCACTTCATCAAAAAGCCCTAAAGCCCTCTCAATGATGTCAAAATGACCATTTGTAATAGGGTCAAAAGTCCCAGGGTAAAGTGCAATTTTTTTATTCAAAGTTATTCCCATCTCTTGTAAAGATTATTTTCTATTCCAAGCAGGTCAAACCACTTGCCGATAATGAAATTTTCCATCTCATGAAGTGTTTGCTGCTCAGAGTAATAAGCCATAACAGGAGGTGCTATGATGATGCCTAAAGAGGCTAGTTTATGCATGTTCTCAAGTGCTATGGCAGAAAAGGGCATTTCCCTTGGAGCTAAAATCAATTTTTTCTGTTCTTTTATCATAACGCTGGCACATCTTGTGACAAGATTGTCAGAAATACCGCATGCAATTTTAGCAAGAGTGTTCATACTGCAAGGCGCTATAATCATAGCATCTACTCCAAATGAACCAGAAGCGATGCTTGCTGAGATATCATCGTTTTTATGTGTAATAATATTCATCTCTTTTTTTAAAACAATTTCAGAATTTTTTGACATAATAAAATGTTTTTCAATAGAGTCAGGAAGCAGTTCAAGTGTCTTTAACCCTAAATTAACTCCGCTGGCACCACTTGTTGCTACAACTATTTTCATGCTATTGTACCTCTGCCATATTTCTACCGGTAACCCGTACTTTTATTTTTTTGCCATCACTTTTCTGAACTGTGATTATGTCGCCGAGCATACCTTCAGTTTCAGCTTTTGCTGAAAAAGAAAGAGACATGCCATCTGAATTTAATATGGTAGTTACAAATGAGCCACGCTTAACAACGCTAAGTTTTCGGATATCTCTAAGTGTAATTATATTGCCATGTCTTATGCTGATTTTAGTCTGAACCGCATTGTTTTTCAAGTTTTGTAAAGGTGTCGCTCTAAATTTGTCTAAGATTATACTCTTTTTTACACAATTAATAGCAGATAGTTCAGTATCTCTTTTGATATTGTTTTTTGCTACGTAGACATCTACGTTTGCATCTATAGTGTAATCAAAAAATATCTTTTTTTGCTGTTTTGTTTTTATATAGAGTGTTCCATGATTATATAAACTATTCTTTTTTTGAATATTTATAAGGTATTCATGCGGCAAAGATTCTATATACGTTCTTGGCATGATAAAAATTTGTTTTATATCAATACTTGGATAAATCTTTTTATAAAAATCTTTTATGTATTTTTTGATTTTTGATGTGTCAATAGGACTTTTTTTTGTAAATTTTATATAGTTACTTTTAGAAGTGTACGTACCGTAGCCATATGATTTTAAGTCTTTGATTAAATCTTTTGATTTTACTCTTTTTGTATATTTTCCTTGTTCAAATGAAAATAAAACTGCATCTGAATTGACATGTGGAATTATTTGGGATAGGTTTATGTCGTTTGAATTTACATAGTAGTCTTTATTTAGTGTATTGCCAGATAGCAATTCTAAAAAAATAACAATAAAAAAGAAAATTTTCAATAACATTACAATCACTTAATAGATTTTTTGCCATTTTAGCATATTTTGGTGCGGAAATTATAAAAATTGTTGTTAGTGGTACCTGCGGGCGGACTTGAACCGCCACGACTTGCGCCAACGGATTTTGAATCCGTCATGTCTACCATTCCATCACGCAGGCTTAAAAGAGTGAAATGATAGTGGGTTATTGCTTAATTATAAATGAATTTAGCCGATACTAAAAGATGGAACTTATATTGCTACTTATGAAGCATAATAAGATTTATAGAATTTAAGCATAATCAGCAGCAAAATGGAGGTGCATTATGAGAGTTACATCCAATATGTACTATAAAAACATCTTTAATGATAGTTCAAAAGCAAATGAAAAACTTTTTGATGTGAACAAACAAATATCCTCTGGACTTAAGATTCAGTATGCCGGTGATGATGTATCTACTTTTGCTGATACTATGAGGCTTGATAATGAATTGACGACATTGGGGCAAATCAAGGGAAGTGCTGGGAGCGCATCTAAGATGTCAACTCAGGCAGATACGGTTCTCAATGAATTTCAAACTACAATGGATCGTACAAGAACTTTACTTCTTCAAGCTTCAAATTCATCTCAAAGCGAGGCATCTATGGATGCAATTGCTGCTGAATTAAGAGGACTTGAGAGCCATCTTAAAAATTTATCCAATACTTCTATCAATGGACAATATCTTTTTTCAGGTTCTGCTGTTGATGTAAAACCTATTGCTGCTGATGGCAGTTACATGGGAAATGATGTTTCAATGAATGCTTTTTTAGGTTCAAGAGTTGAGCAGCAATATAATCTAACCGGTGCTGATTTGTTTTTGGGGGAAGAAGTACTTGTAAAAAGACAAGTAACTACAAATGTACCCCAATATAATTTAAGTGCTAAATATCCTGATTTTTCAGACCCGGCAAGTAGTTTAGGTGGAATTGATAAAACTATTACTGTCAGTGATACTATTCGTGATTTGATGGGTGATTTGGATGCTAATGGGACTGCTGCAACGAATCATTTCTATCTTAGCGGTGCGAAAAGTGATGGAACATCTTTTACTAAGCATATATCCATGAGTGGATCCAGTACCGTAGATGAATTATTGACACAAATAGGTAATGCTTATGGAAATACTTCAGATTTGAAAGTAGTGAATGTTTCTTTGAATGCTTATGGTGAGATTGTCATAGAAGATAAAATGAAAGGTTCAAGTAAGCTTGATTTTCATATGGTTGGAGCGGTTGATTATGACGTTACAGGTGGTGATGCAGCCGATGTTAACAATGCAATTTATGGAACTGCTGCCGGAAGTATTGATAACTTGGATGATGGTGAAACAAACTTTGACAAAATTATCAATGGAACAAGTACGGCAGCTAATACTAATTTATATATAAAAAGCTTTGTGCAATCACCTTTTTCTACTGTTGCTGCTCCTGCAAGTGAATTAGTGAGTGCAGAATTTGCTATGAGCAGGGCTGTGGTAGCCGTTGATACACTAAGCATTACAGTTGATAATGGAGATGCTACCACAACAGCATATACCCAACTCTTTAATGCAGATCCTGCAACAACTTATGATGATTTAAAAAACCAGATTGAAGCTGATGGTGATTTCACTGTAACCGTAAATGGAGACACGATTACACTAAATGCAACTGCACAAGGTGTGGCGAAAGGTGTTTCTATAAATACAGATTTGGCAAATGATAATGGTAGCCTTACAGGAGCAGTTACAGTTGTTCCAACTATAATAAACAGTATTATTGCAACAGATATTGATGCTTTAGTTTACGATAAAACACAGTTTACTAAAGATGGGTCAAAGCTGTCCTCAAATGTTCCACAGATACTAAGAGGTACAAATGCATTTGCATCTCCATCCACTAAAATTTCTGAAGTTGCAGACCTCTCTCAGGGAACAGCAGGTACACTAAGTGGCACACAATTTACACTCTCAGGAACCGATACAAGCGGAAATGCTTACACGGCACAAATTGATTTTGCAACTGCGGGTTCAACTTTCTCGCTTGATGGGGGAGTGACAAACTATAATATATTTAATATGGGAAGCCCAAGAACAGCAGTTGATGCAGATAAAATGACCTATCAACAGCTTATGGATGTTACAAACATGATTGTAACGGGTAGTCTGCCGGCAGTAAATACAGAAGCTGGTTATGATACTGCAATTAGCTCAGCAGAAAGCTCTGGAAGTACCTTTTTAAGTTATGATGGAAAAATTCAGTTTAAAGATGCAACTAGTAGCAATACAAAAGCCAGTTTAGCTATTTATGACTCAAATAGTGGAGACTTCAGTATTGGTGCTGATGCATCCGTTATGACTTTTAACTCTAATAATGCGCTAACGGTTCGTGATCCTAAAACAGATTTCTTTAAAAATCTTCGTGAGACAATAACTGCTGTTGAAAACTACAAGCTTTATCCAGACAGTAAGAGTGGTGATATAAGAAGTGTTGGAATAGAAAATGCCATATCAATTATGGATGATTTAATGGAACATGTGGGTAGAGCACATGCTGTAGTCGGTGCGCAGTCAAATGCACTAACAAATGCACTTGAAAGAACACAACTTTTAGAAACTAGTACGATGACGCTTCGATCCTCTGTAATAGATACAGATATAGCCGAAGCATCTTTAATGCTCACGCAGTTATCTTTAAATTTACAGGCTATGCTCTCAACAGTTGCCAAGGTTTCTAAGCTCAGTTTAGTAAATTATCTGTAAAATTCATCTTTCAAAATGCCAAAAAATTTTCATCTGGAACATTTTTGGCTATACTTCCTTTAATTATATTAGTAAAGGTAAAGTGATTTGAAAGATACACTGTTTATTATAGTTTTTGGAGTTTTAATCTATCTCGGTGTTGCAACAATACTCGGTAGTAGCGGACCAATAGGAAGTTATGGAGCTATTTTTGCTTCACATAATCAGTACTATTTTGGATATCTTTCTTTCGTTTACCTCTTGGCTACTCTTATTCCTTTGTATTTTTTGCATAAAACAACAGTTTTTAATTTCCGTAAAGCTGAAATAGTCACTGCCTCATTTTTACTTTTTTTCTCCTTTCTTTTATTTCAGGCGATATTGGTTCACAACGAATTAAGAGGAAAAATAGGTGGTGACTTCGTAGATTTTCTATCTCCATATATTGGAGTTTTTGGGCTTTGGATATTCTGGCTGATTATCACCTTGGTTTCCGTTATTATCATTTTAGATAAAAATCCTCATGAACTTGTAGCACTATTTTATAATCTTATTAAAAGAATTGTTCCGGATATTAAATTAAATAAAATAATGAACTATATTCAATCCAATAAGACTGAAGTTTCTAAAAAATCGATTAAAAAAGAAGATGTTTTGCTTATCCAAAAAAACAATGAAGACGAGCTGGAAAAGCCAACATTTTTGAGAAAGAAAGATAAAAAACAAGATTCTGTACAAAAAGTTTTCAAATTAGATGAACTGAATCAACTAGAATCTGTACTTTCAAATCCAAATGATACGCAAAAGCAAGAGATAGAGAAAAAGAGAGATGTTCCACATGTAAAAGACGCTGTTGAAGAACTTACAAAAGATGATAAACCACACACTATTGTGGAGTTGGCATCAAAAGTAAAAGAACAAAAAAATGCTTTGATTATTGATGAACTTGAAGAAAATACAAAACTTTTAGAAAGTATAGAAAAAGGGGAAGTTGAAAAGCCTAAAAATTTTACTCTTCCATCTGTAAACTTTTTGCAAAAACCAACATCCACCTCTCATAGTGTTGATGAAAGTGAAGTGGATGATAAAATACGATATCTTATAGAAAAACTGGCACATTTTAAAATAGAAGGTGATGTTGTAAGAACTTACGCTGGACCGGTTGTCTCAACTTTCGAGTTTAAGCCTGCAGCCAATGTAAAAGTATCCAGAATTCTAAATCTTCAAGATGATTTAGCTATGGCGCTATCAGCTGAGAGCATCCGTATTCAAGCACCGATACCGGGAAAAGATGTTGTAGGTATTGAGATACCAAATGCAACAGTAGATACGATTTATTTAAGAGATTTACTCGACAGTAAACTTTTTAAAGATTCATCATCACCTTTGACAATCGTTTTAGGTAAAGATATAGTTGGCAGACCGTTTATAACTGACCTTAAAAAACTTCCACACTTGCTTATAGCAGGAACGACAGGAAGTGGAAAAAGCGTTGGTATAAATGCTATGATATTGAGCCTTTTATATAAAAATTCTCCTGATCAGTTGAGACTTCTCATGATAGACCCTAAAATGCTTGAATTTTCTATATACAATGATATTCCGCATCTTCTTACTCCTGTTATCACAAAACCAAAACAGGCGATAGTTGCGTTAAACAATATGGTCTCCGAGATGGAACGCAGATATGAGCTTATGAGTGAAAACAGAACGAAAAATATAGAAAACTATAATGAGAGAGTAAAAAAAGAGGGCGGCGAGCACTTTCCTTATATCGTAGTTATCATAGATGAGTTAGCCGACTTGATGATGACGAGCGGAAAAGATGTCGAGCACTCCATAGCAAGACTTGCGCAGATGGCAAGAGCTTCCGGGATACATCTTGTTGTAGCGACTCAAAGACCTTCTGTTGATGTTGTAACAGGTCTGATTAAAGCAAATTTGCCTTCTCGTATATCTTACAGAGTAGGGCAAAAAGTAGATAGTAAAATTATCTTGGACCAGCAAGGTGCAGAATCTTTACTCGGTAAGGGAGACATGCTTTTTACTCCTCCCGGTTCAACCGGTTTAGTTCGCCTTCACGCACCATGGAGTACTGAAGAAGAGATAGAAAAAATTGTTAATTTTATAAAATCTCAAAGAGAACCAAACTATGATAAACGATTTTTACTTGAAGAAAGTGAACTTAGCTCTTCATCTGCTCGTGATACTTATGAAGAATTAGACCCATTGTATGAAGAAGCTAGAAATGTGATTTTAACTGATAAAAAAACTTCTATTTCATACTTGCAAAGAAAGTTACAGATAGGGTATAACCGTTCAGCAAGAGTCATAGAACAGCTAGAAGGCGAGGGCATCTTATCTGCTCCTAATGTAAAAGGCATTCGTGAAATCTTATAAGCATAAGTCATGATTAAAGCTAAACTTTTTTTTACAAAATACACTAATTCCTTTAGTGTATATATTCAAAACCTCGAAGAACTCTCAGTCCAACAAATACAAGAATTACAAAATTTTGTCAGCGTCAGAAGAGGTATATTTGATTTTGAAACATACTCTTTTGTTGTCCAAAAAAGACTGGAATTTGAAGAATTTTTGGCACTCATAAAAAATAGTGAGATTGAAGCTACATGTAATGAAAAACTCCTAGAAATAAAAACAAATGCAAGAATAGAGTTTGGAAAATATAAAGGTCTTTTTTATAGTGAAGTTCCTGATTCATATCTCAAATGGCTAAAAATAAATTATAGAGGTAAGGATAGAGAAACCCTTGACATTGAGTTAAAGAGTAGAAATCTCTAAAAAGTGTTACCTTTTTATACAATCGTACAATGAAATTTCACCACACTGTTTCTATTTGTAACATGTAGAAAATAGATAATTTATATTTAGCTATAATAATTCGAAATTAAATATACAGGAATAATTATGGCATTTATGGAAGAATATAAATCACATGTACTTGAAAGAGAAAAGCTTGGAGTACCACCTCTGCCACTATCAGCTGAGCAGACTGCTGCATTAATTGAAATGATTAAAGCCGGTGAGGGTGATATGGAACAAAATATTGACCTTATTACAAACCGCGTATCTCCGGGTGTTGATGACGCTGCATATGTAAAAGCTGCTTTTTTAAATGATGTTGCGTCTGAAAAAGTGACTATATCTGCAATTTCCCCTGCTGATGCAGTAAAAATTATGGGAATGATGTTAGGCGGATATAATGTTAAACCTATTATCGATGCTTTAAATTCTGCTAAAAGCGATGTTGTTGAAGCTGCTAAAGAAGCTTTAAAACACACTTTACTTGTTTATGATGCATTTAATGATGTTGAAGAATTACACAAAGCTGGAAATGCACATGCAACAGAAGTTATGACTTCATGGGCAAATGCTGAGTGGTTTACTTCTAAACCGGCATTGGCTGAAGAAATGACTGTAACTGTATATAAAGTTCCAGGTGAGACGAATACAGATGATCTTTCTCCAGCTTCTGAGGCGTTTACACGTTCAGATATTCCATTACATGCTAATTCTATGCTTGTATCTAAAATGGAAGACCCAATCAACACTATCAGCAAGTTAAAAGAATCTGGTCATCCAATTGCTTATGTTGGTGATGTTGTTGGTACTGGTTCAAGCCGTAAATCTGGTGTTAACTCTGTTCAGTGGCACATGGGTGAAGATATCCCAGGTGTTCCAAACAAGCGTACTGGCGGTGTAGTAATTGGTGGTATTATTGCTCCAATTTTCTTCGCTACATGTGAGGATTCAGGCGCATTGCCACTAGAAATGGATGTTGCTGGTATGGAAACAGGTGATGTTGTAACAATCTACCCATATAAAGGTGAGGCATATAAAGACGGTGCATGTATTGCTACTTTTAAACTAAATCCAAATACTATCACTGATGAAGTGCGTGCAGGCGGTCGTATTCCGTTGATTATCGGTCGTGGTTTGACTTCTAAAGCTCGTAATGTTCTTGGAATGGGTACATCAGATGCATTCTTGACTGCTGAACAACCAGCTGATACAGGTAAAGGATATACTCTTGCGCAAAAGATGGTTGGTAAAGCATGTGGTATAGAAGGTGTTCGTCCAGGTATGTATGTTGAGCCTGTAACTACAACAGTCGGTTCTCAAGATACAACAGGTCCAATGACGCGTGATGAGATCAAAGAACTCGCAGCTTTAGGTTTCTCAGCTGATTTGGTAATGCAGTCTTTCTGTCACACAGCGGCATACCCAAAACCGTCTGACGTTGTAATGCACCACACACTTCCTGATTTTATAGCTAACCGTTCAGGTGTTGCGCTTCGTCCTGGTGATGGTGTTATCCACTCATGGTTAAACCGCTTAACTCTTCCAGATACAGTTGGTACTGGTGCAGACTCTCATACTCGTTTCCCAATCGGTATCTCTTTTCCTGGTGGTTCTGGTATTGTTGCTTTTGCTGCAGTAACTGGGTCAATGCCTCTTACAATGCCTGAATCTGTACTTGTACGTTTCAAAGGTGAGCTACAGCCTGGTATCACACTGCGTGACCTTGTAAACGCGATTCCTTACTATGCAATCAAAGAAGGTCTTTTGACTGTTGAGAAAAAAGGTAAGAAAAACATTTTTAACGGACGTATTTTAGAGATTGAAGGTTTGCCTGAGCTTAAGGCTGAGCAGGCATTTGAACTTTCAGATGCATCTGCTGAGCGTTCTGCTGCAGCATGTACGGTACTCTTAAATGATGAACCGGTAATCGAATATTTAAAATCAAATATTACTTTGATCGAGTCGATGATTGCTGATGGTTACGAAGATTCTCGTACATTACAGCGTCGTGCAGACAGAATGAAAGAATGGGTAGCCAATCCGTCATTGATGCAACCGGATGCTGATGCAGAATACGCTGCGATTATCGAAATCGATCTTAACGAAGTAACAGAGCCAATCTTGGCATGTCCAAATGATCCGGACAACGTTAAACTTCTAAGTGAAGTTGCCGGTGAAAAAATTGATGAAGTATTCTTAGGTTCTTGTATGACAAATATCGGTCACTATCGTGCTGCTGGTGAAGTAATGCGTGGTGAAGGTAAAGTTGCTGTTGAAAAATTCTGGATTGTTCCACCAACTCGTATGGATGAGCAACAACTGATCAACGAAGGTTACTATGACGTTTTCAATGCAATCGAAGCACAAACAGAAGTACCTGGATGTTCACTTTGTATGGGTAACCAGGCAAGTGCACGCCCAGGTTCAACTGTATTCTCTACTTCTACTCGTAACTTTGACAACCGTTTAGGTAAAGGTACTCAGGTTTATCTTGGTTCTGCAGAACTTGCGGCAGTATGTTCTAAACTTGGACGTATCCCGACTGTAGAAGAGTATATGGAGATTGTTCCTGCAAAACTTGCTGGTAAAACAGATGATGTTTATAAATATCTTAACTTTAATGAGATTAAAGACTATCACTTGGAAGCACGTACTGTAGCTGAAGAGAAATACGGCGTAACAATTAAAGCTGTATAGCTTTAAAACTAAAGTAACGACGCAACTTCAGCGTCGTTACATCTCTTTTTTTAAACCTTCATTAATCTCTTATAACATCAAACTCTAATGGAATTCTCGGTACAAAAATACTGTTGTCTATTTCTATATTTTGCTTTTGGTTCGTAAACAGTATCTGTACCTTATTGTCAAATTCATCTAAATATGAGATAGACTCTATAAAATTATTTTTTGAAATAATAGTAAATTTTGATTCTTTATAATAAGCTTCATAAACATCTTTTTTAATCTCTTTTGCATGTTCTACTATACTAAAGAAATCAAATTTCGATTCAATTCTCTTAACTATAACCTGTTCTATCTCAGGCTCTATTATAGTCACATTGCGAGCATTTATATAAATATCTTTTTTTACCGGTTTTGTGTATTGCCACATTGCGTATAAAGGTTTAGCGGCTATAAGGTGGCCATTATAAGTTAGGACTTTATTTTTCTCATCCGTGATATTTTGAGTAAATTCTGCTTCAAATGAATAAATATTCTTTAGAGATGCAAAACTGAGAGTGAACAGTATCATTAATAAAAGTGTTTGCTTCAAGTATTTCCTTTTTTGAAAATTATAGCAAAGTGATCGTTTACATATTGTATAATATTAGATTTAAAAAAAGCTCTGCCATTAAATTATGGTGATTCTAACTATAAATATGATAAAATCACCGCCATTTCTATGGTTGCTGTTGTCATGTAGCAAATAATTGCGGTATAAGTGCCTAACCATAATAAATGTCATAATCAATGAGAAGATAAGCTATAAGCTGTGAGGCAAAATCACGCAGTTGCACTTATTGTGCTTCAAGAGATTTTAACGAAGCAGATTGTAGCTTTTCTTCTCACCCTTCGGGCAACATTTAAAAGGATTATCTCCTGTGTTGAACTTCACTTAACGATGCTCGGCATCGCCAAGCAAAGTTCGCCTTGAATCTAAACCTTTTAAATGTTGTTGATTATGGTATTTATTATGGTTGGGCACTTAACAATAGTAATCTAATATAAGGTTGAAAATGCTACAAGCATTCGTTGGTAAGGTCTTTGGTACTTCAAATGACCGTGAATTAAAAAAATATTCTAGCAAAGTTAATGAGATAAACGCATTAGAAACAAAATATTCGGCGCTCAGTGATGATGAGTTAAAAGCGGAATTCTTAAAACTAAAAAATAGTGTCTTGAAAGAGGAAAAAACCTTAGGTATGGTTCTGGTTGATTCTTTTGCTATTACAAGAGAAGCTTCTAAGCGGGTTTTGGGCATGAGACATTTCGATGTTCAGTTGATTGGTGGAATGGTACTGCATGAAGGTCGTATAGCTGAGATGAAAACAGGTGAGGGTAAAACACTTGTAGCAACTCTGGCAATTGTTTTAAATGCTATGACCGGAAAAGGTGTGCATTTAGTCACTGTAAATGACTATTTGGCGAGCAGAGATGCCAAAGAAATGGGAGTTCTCTATAACTTTTTAGGATTTTCAGTTGGTGTTGTTTTAGAGAATATGCATGATAGTGTGGCTAAAAAAGAGGCGTACAACGCTGATATAACTTATGGTACAAACAATGAATTTGGTTTTGATTACCTTAGAGATAATATGAGTTATTCATTGGATACCATGGCTCAGAGAAACCATAATTTTGTTATTGTTGATGAAGTTGACTCTATTCTGATAGATGAAGCTAGAACACCATTGATTATCTCAGGTCCTACTAACAGAAGCATGCAAGATTATAGCGATGCGAATGTTATAGCTTTAAATTTAGTAAAAGATGAACATTTTACTGTTGATGAAAAAGACAAAGTAGTCCTTATTACGGAAGAAGGTATTACTAAAGCGGAAGAGTTATTTAAAGTTGAAAATCTTTATAGTGCTGAAAATTCATCACTTCCACATGCTCTAGACCAGGCCTTAAAAGCTAATTATCTTTTTGAGAAAGATGTCGATTATGTTGTTAATGATGGCGAGGTTGTAATTGTTGACGAGTTTACAGGCCGTTTGAGTGAAGGTCGTCGTTTTTCTGAAGGTCTGCATCAGGCTTTAGAAGCTAAAGAGGGTGTTGAAGTAAAAGAAGAAACACAAACCTTAGCAGATATCACTTTTCAAAATTATTTTAGAATGTATGACAAGCTGGCCGGTATGACTGGAACAGCAGAAACAGAAGCAACAGAATTTTCACAAATTTATTCACTGGATGTTGTTTCCATTCCAACTAATATTCCTGTTACAAGACAAGATTTAAACGACTTGATTTATAAAACTGAAGAAGAAAAATTTTCTGCAGTTATCAATACAATTAAAAAGCTATCTAAAACAGGACAGCCTGTTTTGATAGGAACGGCTTCTATTGAAAAGTCTGAAAAGCTTCATGAAGTTCTTAAAAAAGAAAAAATTGCTCATACCGTTTTAAATGCTAAGAACCATGCGCAAGAGGGTGAGATTATTAAAAGTGCCGGTGCTAAAGGAGCGGTTACAATCGCTACAAATATGGCCGGTCGTGGTGTTGATATCAAAGTAAATGATGAAGTCAAAGCTCTTGGCGGACTTTATATAGTTGGAACTGAGCGACATGAAAACCGCCGTATCGACAATCAGCTTCGTGGTAGAAGCGGTCGTCAGGGTGATGCAGGTACAACACAGTTTTATCTTTCTTTAGAAGATAATTTACTCCGTATTTTTGGCTCTGATAAAATCAAGTCCATCATGGAAAGACTTGGTGTTGAAGATGGTGAATATATAGAGTCCAAAATGGTTACCCGTGCAGTTGAAAAAGCTCAGAAAAAAGTTGAAAACATGCACTATGAAGGTAGAAAGCAGATAGTTGAGTATGATGATGTTGCAAATGAACAAAGAAAAATTGTCTATAAATTCAGAAATCAACTCTTAAGTGCAGAGTATGATATATCATCAAAAATTGATGATATAAGAGAAGAATATATTAAGTATATGTTTGGCTTATCTGGAATTTATATTGGCGGGGCAAGAGAAGACTTCTCTCTGGAAGATATAGCTAAGCACCTAAAAGAAGAGATAAACTTTAATCTAAATACAGACTCATTAGTTTCACTTGAATATGAAGAGTTATTCGAAGCAGTTCTAAGCAGTGTTAAAAAATCTTATGATGAGAAAATGAGTGTTTTAGAAGATGAAATGCGTCAAGATATAGAAAAAGAGTTTTATTTAAAAGAGCTCGACAGTGCTTGGAGAGAACATCTTTATTCTATGGACAATATGAAAACAGGTATTAGACTTCGTGCGTATAATCAAAAAGATCCTCTTGTTGAGTACAAAAAAGAGAGTTTTAATCTTTTTGGCGAGTTAATCAATGATATCAAGTTTAATACCATCAGAACACTTCAGATTATTCAGTTTAAATTAGAATCAGCAGAAGAAGAGGCTAAGAAAATTGCTCAGCAAATGGAGATACAAAGAATGCTTGATAGTCAAGCAATGCAATTAAATCATCATGACGATGAAGAAGATGCAAATTCAAAAAGAATTTCCAGAAATGATCCTTGTCCATGTGGAAGCGGGAAAAAGTACAAACAATGTTGCGGTAAAAGTGGTCCAAAAAAAGGTGCTTTTGCTTCTTGAAAAAATCTATAGTACCCTATTTAGTAAAACGATTTTTACGATTTGACAATGAGCAGCCTTTTATATTTCTATCTGCTTTATTGGCATTTTTAGGTATTTCGATAGGCGTTACAGTTCTTCTCATTGCTATGGCGCTTATGAATGGCTTTGACAATGAATTTAAGAAAAAACTTACCATTATGAACTATCCATTAACTGTGATTCCAAAATTTTACGGAGCAGTGAACGAAGACCTGCTTCTTGATTTAGAAACAAAATTTCCTTTACTTTCTTTTAGTCCATATGTGCAGTCATCCATCATGGCAAGAAGCGGAAGCAAGCTTGAAGGCGGATATCTATTTGGTGTAAACATGAACGATGAAGCAAAAGTCAATAGTGTTTTAAGCAAAGCTATCGAGCAAAGTAAGATCGGTAAATTTGAAGTCTTAATCGGCAAATCATTAAAAGATGATTATAGCTTGTATATAGATGACAAACTGATGTATATTTTTACACATGTAGAACCAGGCGGACTATCGATAACGCCTAAAATTAAGCGTTTTAAAGTTAAAGCTATATTTGATTCAGGTCTTTCTGCTTATGATAAAGCTTACAGCTACACAACATTGGAATCATTACAATCAATGCTGCATCTTCCTTCAAATCAATACGACGGGATACATATATTTTCTAAAAATCCACATGTAGATATACTAAAGATAAAAAAAGAACTTCCGGTAAGTGTCAGTATAAAAGGCTGGTGGGAAGATAATGTAAACTTTTTTGCCGCTCTGGAGTTGGAAAAAGCCTCCCTTTTTATAGTTTTAATGCTCATTATTTTAATAGCTGCAATCAACATAATCTCTTCACTTCTCATGACTGTTATGAATAGAAGAAGTGAAATCGCTTTACTGCTTTCCCTTGGTGCTACAACGGCTGAAGTTAAAAGAGTATTTTTATATTTAGGCATTGTTATTGGTGTGAGTGGTATTCTGGCAGGCATTGTTCTTGGCATGGGAGGATTATGGGTTTTAAGCACTTTTGATATTGTTAACTTACCAAAAGATGTATACCCTACTACAACACTTCCTTTGGATTTAAGTTTACAAGATTTTATTTTGATAGTAACAGGAGCATTTACGATTGTTATTTTATCCTCTTATTATCCTGCAAAAAAAGCTAGTGAAGTTGACATACTGACTGTTTTGAGAAATGAATAAGCTATTTTCCCTTTAGGAGTTTGTACGGAAATAATAGAGTTCTTTTTATGATATTTAAAGGGGCAACAATTATTTCTTGTGCCAGTTTTGAATTTACATCTGGATTGGTTAATGATCCTGTAACGCTCAAAGAAGTGGATATAGAATTTTCACCAAATAATATATAACCAACCGCAGGAATTTTTGACATACCACTACCTAAATCAGTTTGTAAGTTTAAGTCAAGGTTTATTGTATCTGCTTTGAAGTTTGCCACTCCTCGACCCAATATCTTAAGCTCTGGAGAGTTCAAGCTCATATCTGTAATGTTATAGATATCATCTTTAGCTTTAAACTTCATATATGCTTCTTTTACCGGTAATCCTTTTGAACTATAGCCTGGTAAACTAAAGGTGACTAGAGATGGTATTGTATTGACAAAAGCCAGCACATTATTTAAAATTTTATAGTCTAATACTGCTGTGTCTTTGATTATAAAAGTTCCATCATATTCTTTTGTTGAACCGCTTATTGTAAAGGCTAAGGCTCCATCTTTAAATCTGGAAAGGGCAAAAAGATTTTCCATAAATTTATCATCAAATTTATCTCCATATAAGTGAAATTTATTATTTTCAAGCTTGAATCCGGCGTTTGCTTCATGGTGAATTAGCTGAGCCGTAACTGCATTGTTTAAATACTGTAAATCAATACTATCTGAGACTATGCGTCTATTTTTATCAATGTATAAATAGCAATTTTCAGAGCTAAAAGTTACTTTCTTGTCTGATTTGTTGGATGTAGAATTTCTATCATTAATAAAATTTAATATGGAGTTTATATTAAAACCTGTATCTTTTGCTTTTACTCTTATATTTTCATCTGCATTTATATTGATAGTATCATTTATATTTAAATATATTTTTTTATTTTCAGAGTTTATTTTTCCTTTTATTATATAGTTTTCAACTTCTACATTATCAGCCACAAGTATTTTATAGGGGTATTTTACATTTGCTAAAAAGTGAATATTTTTATCATTTGCCTGCTTATGTACTTCAACGCTTCCTTCTGTAAGATTATAGTCTTGCAGTAATTGTGATTTTTTTGCTATTTCAGATAGAGAATTGATTTTAAACTTCCACTCATTATTTGCAAGCGTATATTCTGTTGATAGCTCCGAAGAAGTAAAAGTTGTATTTTCATCAGTAGATTTTATAACTAAGTTAACGGTTTCTTTATTTGAAAAAATTTCATTCATATTTTCATTTTTTAAATTTAAGTTGTTTAGACTTATGATTCCATTTTTTGATTTTAAGTTGTAGTACGTACTAAATTTTGTGTTCATAAAGTTATCAATATTTAGTAATCCCTGTTTAATGTAAAAAATGTCATTTTGCAGGCTCAGGTCTAGATCCTCAACAGTAGCCTCAGTGCCGTCAATACTAAATCTGATCTTATCCAACGATTTCATTTTTATGTTTTTATCTTGATAATCTAATTCTATTTGTGAATTAGACTGAGATAATTTAATGCTGTCGTATAAAAATTTCAGCAGGTCGATTTTTAGATTTACCGTATTCAATTTAAATGACACTTTACCGGACATGTAGGCAGTTGAAACATTTGGAATTTCTACTAGGGTGGTGGGTATTTCAGCACTTAATTCCTTTAAATCAAACGGCATGTCTAATGAGCTGACGTAAACCTCTTTGTCTTTAATGTTCCATACAGAATCGTTGATGTTGATTATGTCTCGTTCGGGTAATACTTTATAAGTAATCAGTAAAGGTTTAATTTGTTTTTTTAAAGATATATCCAACTTTTTAAACTCAGTATTTTCAACTTTAAACTCTATTTTCCCTTCGTGTTTTTTTACATTTAGTTTTACATTGACTTTAGCGCGGGCTATATCTTGATATTTTGCCAGCATATTTTTTATTTTAACATCATAATTATTCAGAGAAATATAGGCATCATATATATCAATATCTAAGCCTAAATAGTTAAAATTTGCCTCTTTTGTAAAAAAATCTCCTACTGCTTCAACAGCTATGCTGTGAAGGTTTACTTCAATTTTTAGATCAGTATTTACTGTGCCTGTGTTTTGAGTAAAAGGTAGATTTATTTTGTATGTACTCAGGATTTTTAAGATATTTTTATCTACAGAACCTTTAAATTTTAAGTACAGAGTAAGGAGTTCCTCTTTTTTGTTGAAATCTATTTTCAGCCAACTTTTATCAAGAAAGAAACCATAAGAGTAGGCCTCTTTTGGCAATATGTTAAGAACACCATCTTTAAATACCAACTCAGTTGTTTTACTTTGGACACCTTGTAGTTTTGGATTATATGTATATAAAAGATTATTTGCTTCTGCACTTACATAGACATGCTTGTAGGCTTCGTCTAACTTGCTGTATTCAAGCCATCCATCAATTTTATTTAGTGATAAGTCAGACATGGAGATAGCATCAAGCACCCAATATTTAACTTCTGTCGGTAGTGGAAATAAATTTATAATATATTTTATATCTGTCATATTTTCTGGTGCGTTGATACGATAAAAAAGTTTATTTTCATCAGCATAAGATATAACTCTTAACTTATCATTCTGATTTATGTTGATATTAAATAAAGAGATTAAAGCCAACTCTTTTAAATCAAAAATCAAGTCACCATTGATATCTATTTTTCTTTTAAAATCGTGAAATTCTTCTACATGTAAAGTCATTGCATTAGATTTGAAAGATAATAAGCCATGTAATAAAAAGCTTGGAGATGAAGCTACAAAAAAACCATTATCTTTATCTGTATACTTCAATGAAGCAGATAAGTCGTTAATTTCGATTTGATTAACAATGATTTTTTCAAACCAATTATTAAATATAAATAATTCTCTAAAAATTTGTTTTATTTTTTTGTAGTCAAAAGGGGTTTGATCCTTGGATTGCGGCGTAAAGTGAATCTTCTCAACGGTTACATTTATTTTTTCATCCCATTTTATGTATAATTGCTCAATTTGAAGATTTTGAACTGATATACGATTAATATGAAGTCCATTTTGTAAAATTACAAATATAACAGAAAGTGTCAAAAAAATGAATATTAAAAAACTTACAATTATAAAATGGATTTTTGAAATAGTATTGATTATTATTTTATCAGTCATGTATTACCTAAACAAGCCTATGGAAACATCAAAAGTCATATACATTCCAAAAGGTTCTATAAATAATATTATAGCACAATTGCAAGTGCAAAATTACAATGTATTTAAGCTTGATTCACTGCTCTTGAGAGCTATAGGAAGACCACAAAATGGATGGATTGACATTGGAGTAAACAGAATCACCAAAGGGGACTTTTTATACAAGCTAACAACTGCAAAAGCGGCACTCCAAAATATAACTCTGATTCCTGGAGAAACAACATATATCTTTTTAAATCAATTAGCAGAAGATCTTAATCTTGATAGAAAAATATTACAACGCTATTATGATTTATATTTTTCCATGGAAGAGGGCGCACTTGTTCCAAATACATACAAACTTCCTCTTGGTATAACAGAAAAAGAGTTAATCAAAATTTTATTAGACCAGTCGTTGAAGCAGATGAGGGCATTCTCTATTAAGCTCTTTGGTACATATAACGAGAAAAAATGGTTTCGTTATGTAGCAATAGCATCTATTATTCAAAAAGAATCAGCAAATATATCCGAAATGCCAATAGTTAGTTCAGTTATATACAATAGAATGAAAAAAGGGATGCTGTTGCAGATGGACGGAACGCTAAACTATGCCCAATATTCACATGTCAAGGTTACGCCAGAGCGAATTAAGGAAGATATGACACTTTTTAACACATACAAATATAAAGGTGTCCCACCAGTGCCAATATGTAATGTAAGTTTTGATGCTATCAAAGCAGCAGTTTTCCCAGCTAAAACGGATTATCTTTATTTTATGAAGTCAAAGAGTGGAACGCATGATTTCGCATGTAACTATTCTACACATTTAAGCAATATAAAGCGTGCTACAAAATGAAACAAATTGTAAATAGCAAGAAGAATTTTAGATAGGCTAACTAAATATTATAGTTCTTAATGCTATGATTTATCTTGTAAATTTTCATCACGAAAATAAAATATAAACTCGAGGATACAAGATGTCAAAAATTATTTGGTCAAAAATTGATGAAGCACCAGCTTTAGCAACTTATTCGTTATTACCTATCGTTAATGCTTTTACTAAAGCAGCGGGTGTTGAAGTAGTTACTAGTGATATTTCACTAGCAGGTAGAGTTTTGGCTGCAATGGGTCTTGCGGAAGATGAACTTTCAAAACTAGGTGAAGTTGTTTTAGAATCAGATGGAAATATTATTAAGCTTCCAAATGTATCAGCTTCAGTTGGACAACTTAAAGATTGTATTGCAGAGCTTCAAGGTCAAGGTTACGATATTCCTAATTTCCCTGAAAATCCAGCAAATGCTGAGGAAGAAGCTGTTAGAGCAAAATATAATGCTTGTTTAGGTTCAGCTGTTAATCCAGTTTTACGTGAAGGAAACTCAGATAGACGTGCTGCAGTAGCTGTTAAAAAGTTTGCTCAGAAAAATCCTCATAAACTTAGAGCATTCCCAGCAAATCCAAAGTCTTATGTTGCACACATGGAAGGTAATGGAGATTTCTACGGAAATGAGCAGTCAGTTACTATGGATAAAAACCAAAAAGTAACTATCGCTTTAAATGGTAAAGAGCTAGGAAGCATTAAAGCAGTTGACAAAGAAGTTTTAGACGGTACATTTATGTCTAAAGCTAAATATAGAACATTTATCCAAAAGACAATTGATGATGCTAGAAAAAATGGTGTTTTATGGTCAATCCACCTTAAAGCAACAATGATGAAAATTTCTGATCCTATTATGTTCGGTCATGCTTTTGAAGTATTCTTTCAAGGTGTATTTACAAAATATGCAGATGTATTTGCATCATTAAAAGTAAATCCTAATCAAGGAATGAGTGACTTAGAGAAGAAGATCAAGGGTCATGCACAAGAAGCAGAAATAAAAGCAGCTTTCCAAGCAGTAATTGATTCTGATCAACCACAAATCGCAATGGTTGATTCTGACAAAGGTACAACTAACTTTAATGCATCTAATGATGTGATTATTGATGCTTCTATGCCAGTTGTTGTACGTGAAGGTGGTAAGCAGTGGAACAGAAAAGGCGAAGCGGTTGAGTGTGTAGCTGTAATTCCTGATTCTACTTATGCAATGTTTCATGCAGAGATGGTAGCTGACTGTGTTAAAAATGGTCAATATGATGTTGCTACTATGGGTTCTATGGCTAATGTTGGTCTTATGGCTCAAAAAGCAGAAGAGTATGGTTCTCATCCAACTACGTTTGAACTAGCAGAAGGTGGTAAAGTAACTGTTACTGCTGAAGATGGTACAGAGCTTATGACATTTGATGTTGAAGCTGGAGATATTTGGAGAATGAGTAGAGCTAAAGATGTTGCTATTAAAGACTGGGTTAGACTAGCGGTTGAGAGAGCAAGAATTGAAGGCGTGCCTACAATCTTCTGGTTAGACGAAAACAGAGCTCACGATGCAGAGATGATTAAAAAAGTAAATACTTATTTAGCTGATTTAAACACAGATGGCTTAGATATTCAAATTATGGATATTACAGCTGCAACTAGATTTACAAATGCAAGAGTAAGTGAAGGTAAAAATACTATCGCTGTAACTGGAAATGTTTTACGTGATCATTTAACTGACATGTACCCAATTTTAGAGCTTGGAACATCTGCAAAAATGCTTTCAATCGTTCCATTATTAGCTGGTGGTGGTCTGTATGAGACTGGTGCTGGTGGATCTGCTCCAAAGCATGTTGACCAATTCTTAGCTGAAGGTCACTTACGTTGGGATTCTTTAGGTGAGTTCTTGGCACTTGCCGAGTCTTTAAGATTTATCGGTCAAAAAAACAATGATGCGAAACTAGCTGCGCTTACTGCTGGACTTGATGTTGCAAATGATGCTTATCTAGATAATAATAAAGAGCCTTCACGTAAAGCTGGCGAACCGGACAACAAAGCATCACACTTTTACTTAGCACAATACTGGGCAAAAGCTCTTGCAGAAGGTAACGATGCTGAGTTAGCTGCTAAATTTGCTCCGGTAGCTGCAGCCTTGACTTCAAATGAAGATACAATTATCGCTGAGTTACTTGCTGTAGAAGGTAAAGCTCAAGATATCGGTGGTTACTACCATCCGGATGATGCGAAAGCTGAAGCTGCGATGAGACCATCTGCAACGCTAAACAAGATTATAGATTCTATATAGTTGAAATTATTCTATCTCTTTTTTGAGATAGAATAAATTTTCTTTTTTTTGTGAAACTATTTAGTTTTACAAAAAAGGCGAAAAGTCTTTAAGTGATATTAGTTAATATACTTTAAGTTTTATCATAATCTATCATTTTAAGGAATCTATATGAAACAGGGTAAAAGAGTAGGGATAGTAGGTGCTGGAAATGTTGGAGCTACAGTAGCTTATTCATTAGCAATGCTTGGTTCTTGCCATGAAATCATTCTTCGTGACAATAAGATTGACGTAGCTCGCGGAAAAGCTCTCGACATGTCTCAAGCTGCTTCTGCAGTTAGAAGTCACACAGTTGTAAAAGTTGCAGAATCTATGGAAGATTTAGTAAACTGCGATGTTGTCGTTGTAACAGCAGGTAGTCCGAGACTTCCTGGCATGAGCCGCGATGATTTACTAATGATAAATGCTAATATTACTAAAGAAGTTATTGAAGGTATTGCAAAATATTCCCCGGATGCAATCATAATTATGGTTTCAAATCCTTTGGATGCTATGACTTATGTAGCATTAAAAGAAAGCGGTTTTGATAGAAGCCGCGTCATAGGAATGGCTGGTATATTGGATAGTTCAAGAATGGCAGCATTTATTCAAGAAAAACTTGGATATGGTGGTGGACAGATTCGTGCATCAGTCATGGGTGGACATGGCGATGATATGGTTCCATTACCTCGTTATTCTACTGTTGCAGGTGTTCCTCTTAGTGATGTGCTCAGTGAGGGTGAAATCGCAGAAATTGTTGATCGTACTCGTCATGGCGGTGCAGAAATTGTAGGCTATTTAAAAACTGGTTCAGCTTATTATGCTCCTGCAAAATCAACTGCTATTATGGTAGAAGCAATACTTAAAGACACAAAACAGATTCACCCTTGTGCAGTTTACTTGGATGGTGAATATGGTTATACAGATGTAGTATCCGGTGTTCCTGTAATGTTGGGTGCTAATGGAGCTGAAAAAATAATTGAAGTAACTCTTAATGATGCAGAAAAAGCGATGTTTAGTAATTCTTGTGCTTCTGTGCAGGATTTGATAGATACATTAAATAAAAATAATTTTTTTGGGGAGAAATAATTTGAAGACTCGTATAGAAAAAGACACAATGGGTGAAATAAATGTTCCGATAGATGCGTATTGGGCTGCTCAAACTCAGCGTTCTATTGAAAACTTTAGAATTGGTCAAGAGACTATGCCGTATGAAATCACTCGTGCATTCTCATATTTAAAAAAAGCCGTAGCTTTAGTAAATATGGATCTTGGAAAATTAGATGCTAGAAAAGCTGAAGCAATAGCTCAAGCAGCCGATGATATGTTAGCAGGAAAACTCGATGGACAGTATCCACTTGTTGTATGGCAGACAGGTTCAGGCACACAATCAAATATGAACAATAACGAAGTACTTGCAAATCGTGCTACTGAAATTTTAGGCGGTGATTTTAGAGTTGAAAAGTTGATTCATCCAAATGATGATGTTAATAAATCCCAAAGTTCAAATGATACTTACCCGACTGCTTTACATGTAGCGGCCGTTATAGCTGTTGAAGAATCTTTGTTGCCTGCTATTGCAAAATTAAGAGATACTCTTCAAGCTAAAAGTGAAGCATTCAATCATATAGTAAAAATCGGTCGTACCCATCTTCAAGATGCTACTCCAATCACGCTTGGTCAAGAGATTAGCGGTTGGGTAGAGATGCTTAACAAATCTGAAAAAATGGCTAAGACTTCATTAGAAGCAGTTCGTGAACTAGCTCTTGGAGGTACAGCAGTTGGAACTGGGCTTAATGCTCATCCGGAATTGGGTGAAAGAGTTGCTAAAAAATTATCAGAACTTACAGGTCATGATTTCATTACAGCTCCAAATAAATTTCATGCTCTAACTTCTCATGATGCATTAGTATTCGCACATGGTGCTCTTAAAGCACTTGCTGCTGACATGATGAAAATAGCAAATGATGTTAGATGGCTTGCATCGGGCCCTCGTTGCGGTTTGGGTGAAATAACTATTCCTGAAAATGAGCCGGGTTCATCTATCATGCCAGGAAAAGTAAATCCTACTCAAAGCGAAGCAGTTACTATGGTGGCTTGTCAAGTTATGGGGAATGATGCGACTATCGGTTTTGCGGCTTCACAAGGAAACTTTGAACTCAATGTATTTAAACCGGTAATTGCGTATAACTTTTTACAATCAGTTCGACTGCTCAGTGATTCTATTGTTTCATTTAATGATCATGCAGCTGTTGGCATTATGCCTGTACATGCAAGAATCGATCACTTTTTACATGATTCATTAATGTTGGTTACTGCACTTAACCCATATATTGGTTACGAAAATGCGGCAAAAATTGCAAAAACTGCTCATAAGAACAACTCTACACTTAAAGCGACATCTATCGAACTTGGTCTTTTAACTGCAGAACAATTTGATGAATATGTTAAACCAGAAGAGATGATTGCGCCTAAGGCGTAGTCATTTCCATTTTAAAACAAGGAGAATAAATGAATATACATGAATATCAGGCAAAACAGATTTTCGCTAAGTATGGTGTTCCAACACCAAAAGGTATAATGGTTGAAAGTGTACAAGATGCAGTTAGGGCTGCAGAAGAGTTAGGTGGTCCGGTTTGGGTTGTTAAAGCTCAAATACATGCTGGTGGTCGTGGTCTTGGTGGTGGTGTTAAACTTGCTAAAAGTCTTGAAGAAGTAGAAAAATTAGCTAATGAGATTCTTGGTATGACTTTGGTTACTCACCAGACAACCGCTGAAGGTAAATTGGTTCAAAAACTTTATATCGAAGACGGAGCAGACATTAAAGCAGAGTTCTATCTTTCTGTTGTTTTAGATAGAAAATTAGAAATGCCTTTAATAATGGCTTCTACTGAGGGTGGTATGAACATTGAAGATGTTGCGGAAAATACTCCTGAAAAAATAATTACAATACCGGTAGATCCAGCTATTGGTTTTCAAGGTTTTCACGGTCGCCAATTAGCGTTTGGTCTAGGTCTTACTGATCCGGCTGAGCAAAAAAATATGATCTCATTTGCACAAAAACTTTTTAAACTTTATATGGAAAACGATGCAGAGATGATAGAAATCAATCCACTTGTTAAAACAGGTAAGGGCGATTTTATTGCACTTGATGGAAAAATGGGATTTGATAATTCTGCCCTAGGACGTCATCCAGAAATCGCTGCAATGAGAGACTTGACAGAAGAAGATGCTGATGAAGTAGAAGCTGCTAAATATGGTCTTTCTTATGTTGCTCTTGATGGTGAGATTGGTTGTATGGTAAATGGTGCCGGTCTTGCTATGGGTACTATGGATACAATTAACTATATGGGCGGAACTCCAGCTAACTTTTTAGATGTTGGTGGTTCTGCTAATGCTGAAACTGTTGCAAAAGGTTTTGAAATTATTCTTAAAAACCCTAAAGTAAAAGCAATTTTCGTAAATATTTTTGGTGGTATTGTTCGTTGTGACCGTATTGCCAACGGTATTATTGAAGCTACTAAGATTACAGACGTTAATGTTCCTGTAATTGTTCGTCTTGATGGAACTAATGCGCCAGAGGCTGCAGAGATTCTTAAAGGTGCAAATATACCTAACTTAATTGTTGGTAATGATTTAGGTGACGGTGCTGCTAAGGCTGTTGCTGCTGCGAAAGGAAACTAATAAATGTCAATTTTAGTAAATAAAGATACAAAAGTAATCGTTCAAGGTTTTACAGGAAAAGAGGGTTCTTTCCATGCTGAACAATGTTTAGCATATGGTACGAAAATCGTTGGCGGTGTTACACCAAATAAAGGTGGACAAGAGCATTTAGGCCAACCCGTATTCAACACAGTTGCAGATGCTGTAAAAACTACTGGCGCTACAGTTTCTATGATTTTTGTTCCACCTGCATTTGTAGGTGACGCTGTAATGGAAGCTGCTGAAGCTGGGATTGAGCTTGCAGTAATTATTACTGAAGGTGCTCCGGTTAAAGATATGCAAGCTGCTAAAGCTCATGCTACTAAGCATGGTATGATGACAATCGGGCCAAACTGTCCAGGTATTATCACTGCAGAAGAATGTAAAATCGGAATTATGCCAGGTATGATTTTCAAAAAAGGTAATATTGGACTTATATCAAAATCTGGTACATTAACATACGAAGGTGCAAACCAAGTTGTTAAAGAAGGTTTTGGTATTTCAACGGCTGTAGGTATCGGAGGGGATCCAATCATTGGTCTTTCTTATAATCAACTATTGCCAATGTTTGAAGCTGATCCAGACACTCATGCAATCGTAATGATTGGTGAAATTGGCGGAGATTTAGAAATTCAGGCTGCAAAATTAATTAAAGAACAAATCACAAAACCGGTTGTTGCTTTTATTGCAGGTCAAACTGCACCTAAAGGTAAAACTATGGGTCATGCCGGAGCAATCGTTTCTGGAAGTGCCGGAACAGCAAAAGAAAAAATGGACGCACTCAAAGCTGCCGGCGTAACAGTTGTTGTTTCTCCAGCGGAAATAGGTAAGGCTGTAGCTAAGCTCTTAGGCAAAAAATAGGTAATGCTAAAAACAGTAGAGGTCAACAATGTACGATGTGAAGGTTGTGCAAATACAATAATAAAAACTCTTAAAAGCGAGGGTTTTAAAGATATTGAGGTTGACCTCTCGTGCGAGCCTCGTACGGTAACAGTAAATGTTAAAGATGAGGCGTCATCAGCACAACTTAGAGCTACTTTAAGGAAATTAGGCTATCCTTTTTGTGATGAAGAGATTAAGTTTAGTGAATCAGCTAAACTAAAAGCAAAAAGCTTTGTCTCTTGTTCCGTCGGGAAATTTAGTATTCAAAAATGATACAAAGTAAAATTTGTATCTTAATAATTAGGAGAATAAATGGGAACTTTTAAAACGGAAAACCCAGGTAATGCACCTGTTTGGGTAAATACAGACAATTGTAAGGCATGTGATATTTGTGTGTCAGTATGTCCTTCTGGTGTGCTTGGAATGAGGTATGAAAAAACTTCTACACTTGGTGCAATGATTTCTATTGATCATCCAGAAGCTTGTATAGGGTGTAATGAGTGTGAACTTTCATGTCCAGATTTTGCTATATATGTAGCAGATCCAAAAGAATATAAAGCAGCTGGGTTTAGCTTTGCTAAATTAACTGATGATGCTAAAGCTCGCCAAATGTTAGTAGTAGAAAATAACTATATGTCACTAGATGTACAAGGAGTTAAATAATGTCGGATTTAAGAGAAGTTGTATCAAGTGGTAATCATCTAGCAGCATTAGCAGGCGCAGATGCAGGATGTAAGTTTATGGGCGGTTATCCAATTACGCCATCATCAGAAGTTATTGAGCAAATGTCTGACCTTTTACCAGCGCGTGGCGGTGTTACTATTCAGATGGAAGATGAAATTGCTGCGGTAGCTGCTGCTATTGGCGCTGGCATGGCTGGTCATAGAACAATGACAGCGACTTCAGGTCCTGGTATTTCACTTAAAGCAGAAAACCTTGGTCTTGCACAAATGACTGAAGTTCCATTGGTTGTTGTGAATGTTATGCGTGGTGGTCCTTCGACTGGTCTTCCTACTCGTGTTTCTCAAGGTGATGTTCGTCAAGCAAAAAATCCATCACATGGTGATTACCGTTCTATTACATTATGTGCAGGTAATCTTGCTGAGTGTTATACAGAAACAGTACGTGCATTTAATTTGGCTGACCGTTTTATGCAACCTGTATTTGTTTTACTTGATGAGACAATTGGGCATATGCACGGTAAAGCAATCATACCAACAGAAGAAGCAGTTCAAGCTGGTATCGTTCCACGTAAACAATTTGATGGTGCTCCTGAAGATTATCATCCTTATGAATGTGAACCAGATCAGCCTGCAGTACTTAATAAAATGTTTACAGGATATCGTTATCACTTCACAGGTCTTCACCATGATAAAAATGGTTTCCCAACAGAAGAGATTGAAACTTGCCGTAAACTTATCCAGCGTCTTGAAGATAAGGTTATGTTGCACACTGATGAACTTGAATCAAATGAAGAGTTTATGTTAGATGACATGACTGGTGCCGAGGGTGAAGTTCTTATTATCGCTTATGGTTCAGTTTCTCTTTCTGCAAAAGAAGCTATCCGTCATTTACGTGCTGCCGGTATAAAAGCAGGTTTGTTCCGTCCTATTACTTTATGGCCATCTCCAGCTGATAGTATAAAAAAATATACTGATATGATTAAAAATGTTCTTTGTGTTGAGCTAAACATTAGACAATACACAGAAGAAGTTGAGCGTGTATCTAGTAGACTTGATATTGAAGGTCTATACAAGGTAAATGGTCGTCCAATATCTCCATATGAGATTGTAAATAAAGTTAAAGAGGTATTCTAACATGGCATTTAATTATGATAAATATTTAAGATTAGAAAAAATGCCAACACTTTGGTGTTGGGGTTGTGGTGATGGAGTTATTCTTAAAGCTTTTGTAAGAGCTGTTGAAAAAATGGGTCTCAATCAAGATGATGTTTGTGTTGTTTCAGGAATTGGATGTTCTGGAAGATTTTCTTCTTATGTAGATTTCAATACTGTTCATACGACTCATGGTCGTACGGTTGCATTTGCTACAGGAATCAAGTTAATGCACCCAGACAAACATGTAATATGTGTTGCTGGTGATGGTGATGCTCTCGCAATTGGTGGTAATCATACTATTCATGGTGCTCGTAGAAATATTGATATAACTTTAATCATTATTAACAACTTCATTTATGGCTTAACGAACTCACAAACATCTCCAACTACACCACAGGGTATGTGGACAGTTACACAAAAAGCGGGTAATATTGACCCTACTTTTGATGCTTGTGCTTTAGGTATTGCAGCAGGTGCTTCTTTTGTTGGAAGAGAATCGATGCTCGATCCTAAAAAACTTGAGAAGATACTTATTAAAGCTATGGAGCATAGAGGTTTTTCATTTTTAGATATTTTATCTAACTGTCATATCAATCTTGGTAGAAAAAATAAGATGGTTTCGGCGATGGAAAACCTTAGTTGGATTGATAGTATTACTACGCCTAAGAAAAAGTATGATACTCTAACCGAAGCAGAACAATTAAATATATTCCCAACAGGTATTTTAAAGCAAGATACAGAAGTTAGAGAGTACTGTGATATGTATAAAGACATTCAAGATGTACAGCAGAAGAAACGTGCAATAATTACACAAGACGATTTTGCTAAAAAAATATAAGGAAAACATATGAGTACTAAAACATTAATGAGATTTACAGGTGTTGGTGGACAAGGTGTTCTTCTTGCCGGTGAGATTTTTGCAGCAGCAAAAATTAAAACTGGTGGTCATGGATTAAAAACAGCAACATATACATCGCAAGTTCGTGGTGGACCAACAGTTGTTGATATTCAACTAGATGATGAAGAAATTTATTATCCATATGCAAATGACGGTGAGATTGGTTTTATGCTTTCTGTTGCAAATGTAAGTTACAACTCTTTTAAAGATGGTGTTCAAAAGGGTGGGACTATTGTTGTTGATCCAAACTTAGTTCATCCAACTGATGAAGATAGAAAAATGTGGAATATACATGAGATTCCAATTATTACTATTGCAAAAGAAGAGGTTGGTAATGTAATTACTCAATCTGTTGTTGCGCTTGCTATTGCAAATACTATGATGAATGCTATTGACAAAGAAACTCTTGTTGCTACAATGCTTTCAAAAGTACCTGCTAAAGTTCATGCTGCAAATATAAAAGCTTATGATCTTGGCGAAAAATACGCTAGAGAGGCTATGGCTAAATAGTTTTACATTAAAGGGCAGCCCATTACAGGGTTGTCCTTTTTTTTAATCCCCAACTTAATATTAAATAATATCCAACTTAATACTTTCCCAAAAAAAATCCACATGTTTTTCAAACTGAGTTGCTAAACTATTTGTAGATAATGAATCAAATCTTAACAAAGTGACCTGAAGTCTTAAGTAGAATAGGGTGGATAAAAACTCATAAGAGATTGTCATAGGATCTGCATAACGAATAAGACTATTTTGCATCATTATGAAAAATCCCTCAGACAATATTTTTATATTTTTATCATGAAAATCGGTCATAAACTGTTCCCTAAGCTCTTTATTTTGCAACAGTTCAATCAAGAGTAATCTAAACATACTTTCATTATTCTTATCAAAAGTAAGAAGCTTATACTGCATTACATACTTATGTAAAAAAGGTTTCCCGCGAAGAGCTAACTCTTTTATTTCCTCCTCTTTAAAAGAGAAGGGTGATGAAAATATATCTTTTGCTATGAGTAAAAATATTTCTTCTTTACTTTTGTAATGATTATAAATTGCGCTCTCTCTTATTCCAACACTTGAAGCTATTTTCCTTACACTTGTAGCCTTATATCCATACTCTGTAAACAATAAAAATGAAGCTTTGAGTATTTTGTCTTTTGTTCCGGTGCCTTTCTTAAATATCGTAGTTTGCGGCATAAACAACCCTTTTTATATTAAATGAACACTTGTTAATGTATGTGCAATTATATATGAACAAGTGTTAATTTAAACTTACAATAAGAGAACACTTGTTCATACTAAAATATTAAAATATGAACAAGTGTTCTTGTTGAAAAAAGAAACTAATTCAAAGGATATTTAGAGTAATATTCCGCAGGTACAACAGATAGTTACTTGAATTTTATAATCCAAGAGGAAAGTCCGATCTGCCGTAAGACAGTGTTCCATTTAACTAATGGCCGTAGTAATGCGAGGGAAAGTGCAACAGAAATTAGACTTCTATTGTTATGCAGTAGTAAAGGTGAAAAGGTGGTGTAAGAGACCACCAGTCTTTATAGTAATATAGAGAGCTTGTAAACCCAACATGGCAGCAAGAAACAAACGGTTAGCGTCTTACATTGCTATTGTTTCGCTAGAGGTACTATGTAAATAGTACAGTAGATTAATGCTATCAAAACAAAACTCGGCTTACGTTGTACCT
>CALCGG010000100.1 GCA_937900945.1 uncultured Sulfurimonas sp.
TAGAAAACAGTATTTCTGCTTCCAACACTAAATATCTCTTTTTCATTTTTAAACCAGATTTGATTGATTCGGCTTGTATGTGCAACAAGCGTATCTCCCAGAACTTTTGTCCGTGTATCAAACAATTGAATATTTTGCTCATCACCGCTGGAGTATGCTCCGGTTTTCCCGCTTGGGCTCAAACCTACAGCGTAAACTAAAAAATGACTTTTTATATGATAGTCTTTTTGTCCATCTCTATAAACTGCGATTCTTCTGTCTTGACCTGCCGTTATGATGACACCGTTATTCAATGCAATGTCATAAACATTATCTACATTTTGAGAAGAGTAGATGTGTTCTACATGTGAACTCTTAACATCTATAACCCTGACTTCACCGCTCTCATAAGACATGACCATCTTGCTTTTATCGTTGTTTAAAACCAACCCGCCCATAGTGCTTTGCGTTACGTGGCTTTTGTACAGGTTGTAGTTCTCCTGAGTGTCATGCAGGATTATTTCAGAACCGAAGGTGCCGAACAATATCCTTTCATCGTTAACAAACAGTGCCTTTTTTATAGTGAGTTTTTTGCTCTCATCAACAATTTGTTTTAACTCATATTTCTCATAAATCCACACATTTCTGTAAGAATTTTCTCCTATGCTGACAATAAGAATCTTACCGTTTAGGTAATCAACGCTAATAACTTTTTGAGGTACAAGGTAATTGATACCGGTTGTAAGCAGTGGGAGTGTTATCTGATTAATGATTTTTTGCGTTTTTATGTCAAATACATCTACCGTGCCCATATCATTCCCGGCATATAGATTTTCACCGCTAACTACGAAGCTGTTTACAAAACCTATAGAGTGAAAAGTTGAGCTCGGATGAAGCTCTTTTGCTAAGAGTGAATATGAAAACATGAAAGAGACTATTATGAGTTTAAACACTTCAAACCTTTGTATCAATGAGTTGTATTATACAAGATTTAATAACTTTTTGAAATCAAATACTCAAACAAAAATTACATAATAGTATATAACATCTTTTCAGAATAAATTTATTTATTTATCTAATAAAAAAAGAAACCTAAAGTAAAAAAGGTTTATAATTGTTAGACATTAAAGCTACATCTTTATAATAAAGGAGCTAATATGCGTCTCTTACTACTACCAATAATCACCCTCATTCTGCTTATTGCAGTTCCACAAAATCTCAATGCGAACAATAGGATTCCTATATCAAACGCCTTACAAACTCTCATGTATCAAGCTGAACAAACATATTTAGCACCAACCGGAGGGACAATAAGGAATGTAGATCCAAATGCGGTTGCATCAGTGTTGGGATTGGCCATGCAAGGACAAAAAGCATATCTGAAACAAAATAGAAGTTATCAACCTCAGTTCGATGCACTCAACAGAGAGATTACCTCTTTTTTGGGCGAACTCGCAACATCTTTTGGCAATCGCAATCCAAGTAATGGAATGCATATGGACGGCAATTCTCTTTCAGAACAATATTTTAAATATCTTTCAGGAAGCATGAATGGATGGGTAATGCAAAATAAATATATCAACCCGGCACAAGTCTGGCAACCATTTATACTGAATCAAGTCACTGTAGCCCAGCATGTCTCACCACCTTCTAGAGTTCCAGATTCTACTGGAGTATTCGTTGAAAGAGAGGAAGAACCTGATGGGATAGAATTATTGGGGCAAAGAGCTGGATTAGTGAAAAATAATGTTGGCACCAATCCAACAGTCTCTTTTGCCGGCATTGGAAATAAAAAAAAGAAAGAAATACAAAAAACTCCAATCAGAAAAGGGGTCATTTTTGGCAATTGGCAAGCAGTAAATAACTCTGGGGGCTCTTGTAGAGTATCTGATCCACTAAAAAGAATGCCTAAATACAACATTAATTTTCAAAGAGGAAGCGGTAAAACTCTTTATGTTGGATCTTTTGAAATAGAAATATACTCTACTAAGGGAGAATATAACTATGTGATCTTATCAGAAAAACAAATTGACCCATATACAATAGAATATAAAAGTATGTTAACTTCTAAAAATAAAAGTAAATGGTCTTTATTTCATGGGATGGAGTTTACTACTACTGTTTATAAAGATGATAAAAATAGATTAGTTTTGTGCCGTGGAAGTATACGCCCTTTTCTAGAGGGAACATATATAAAATAAAAAGGCTTTACAATGAGAACAAATAAAATATACAAGATAAAATTATTTTTGGTATTGGTATTAATAGTTTTAATGCCTCAAATTGTATTAGCACAAACACCTAATGGAGGTGAACTGCTTCAAAAAGATATCACTAGAATTGATATAGAGCTCAATGATAAAGTCATACAAAGAGAAAACTTATTAAAAGAGCTCAATAAAATATCTAATTTCTCTGCCGTTGCCCGCTCATGGTTTAGTAAAATCAGTCAAAAAAATGCTGAAATCAAGAGATTGGAAGCTACAGCCAACAATAAATATGAAAACAATCCTGTAAATATTGAGATAAAAAGGCAAAAAAAAGAACTTGAAAGCTTAAACAATCTAGATGGAAATGCTGTCATATCTTATTCAAACAAAAGTTGTAAAACAGTGAAACATTTATTAAACGAATTTCACAGTGCGGCAGATAAATCTAAAAACATTAACCAAGAACTAGCAAAACTCAATAAAGAGATAAATAAACAGTTAGATGAGCATGATACAAAGTCTAACTACCTTGACGTCGTGCAGGGGGACATTGAAGATCATAAAAAAAATATAAGAAATGAGATAAAATTTTATGAAGAGGAATATGATTATCTTTACAATTTAGCACATAATCAAAACTCGTGGATACTGATGGACCCTATTTTAGGAGAGCCTATAATCGTGGATAAAGGCCTTTTTTTACGGTATATTAGTCAGGAGTATTTAAAAGATATACGTATTAGTGCAGAGTATGATCAAGCTCAATTTGCCACTTATCTAAAAAAACGCCAAAATGATGCGTATGAACAAACTAAAGCAATGCAGTATGACATTAAAAATAGATTGCCGAAACTTCAGCAAAAAATTGACACTCTGAAGAAAAAGCTTGATACTCTTAAAGTAGCTATTGCAAAACTTGAAGGTTGCTGGCTTTTAACGACAGGTCGCAGCACTTCTACAATAGATGTCTATCTTGATGAAGATAACTTTTACCATGGCATACTGATCAAAAATAAACTAAAATATTATAGAGATGGTAGTGAAATATTTAAAGTAAAACGTCAAACACATGATACATTCAAGGGAGATGAAAATTCATTCAATAAAGATGGTTATCCAAGAAAAAACAATCTAACGATAAAAGTTCATAGAAACGGCAATTTTCTTACTTACACATCGGATGCTAGTACAACAATGAATCGTTGTCAACAATAAAGAAGAACACTATGCATACTCTATATAAATCAGTCATAATATTACTGCTTTTGGCCTTCTATCCCATAGGAATTTTTGCAGAAGACATTCCTGTCAACATAGAATCCAAAGAAGAATCGATTAGAAAACTTGAGTCGGCAAAAAAGAGTTATCAATTGTATGTAAAGATAGTAAATGATCCTAGCACATGGGTCTTTATCAGCGATTCACAGGTACACGATAAAAAACTTTTTATAAAAGCGCTGACTTTAGGTTACACGGATGAAATTCTTCAAAACGGGAAAAAGTTCAACGCAGATGAACTTGCAGAACGTATCAAACTTTTTGAAGAGGGTTCCCGTATAAGTAAAGCTTTTATTAGGGAAACTACTATGCCGGAAATATCTAAAGCAATTGAAGCGCTTGAAAAGAAAATATCTATGATACCTCCTGATTATGAGTTGTCTGGATGTTGGTTATTGACAGTTGGGAGAGGTGTTTCGATTATAAATGTCTCTCAGAATCAACATAAAATATATTACGGAATATTAACTAAAAATAAGTTACGTTATTATAAGCAAGGGGACACGGTATTTGAGGTAACGCGTCAAACAGGTAATACTTTTACCGGTCGTGAATTTACCTATACACAAGAGGGAGAACCATTGATTAATAATTTAAAAATACTGATGCTAAATCATGGGAATAGTCTTACATATACTTCTGATGGCTCTGTTACAATGAACAGATGTAAAGAAAACAAATAATATCACTACTCTTTAATAGACAAAGCCTTTTGTCTATAGATCTTTGCAGATTCCTGTTCATTCATATTCAAATAGAGGTTTGAAATACTTTCATAAACATCAATCATCTCACTACTGGATATCTTTCCTGTTGTTTGACTCTATCTATCTCTAGCAGTAGTTTATTTTTAGAGACAGTGAGTTCAGCAATATCATCGTAGAGTGATGTAAATTGTGCTGTATCAGATTTTTGTGTTTTTAAAAGCATCGATTGCTTTTTTTATAAATCAGATTAAAATATTTAATGAAGATCAGTTACGATACATTCTGACCCATCAGGCCTTTTGTAGTTTCGTATTACTCCGTTGTGATTTTTATTGAATGTTGACTTATCATTTGTACAACTATAGCCAGTCCATCCCATAGCACCAGCTCTCCAAGAAAAAATATATGTGGGTTTATCTCCAGAAAAAGAAGAGTATGAAAAAGTATGATCTTTGGTGTAAGTGACAAACTCTTGGTTTTTGTATATTGGCAGATCATGTAATTTTTTTGGGTAATAGCCGTTTTTATCGTAAAAGGATGTAATCTGATTCATTGCACTATCAGCCAGTTCTTCTTTGCTGTTAGAGTCATCTTCGACGTTACCTGCAAACAGTATCATCAACAAAACTACAACAATAAAAAGCGTTGCAAGTATGATAAAAAAATATTTAATCAGCTTTTTCATTTTATATACATCTCTCTATTATATTTGGTCTTTCTCTCTATTTAATACATAATTGTACTCTTTTATTTACATTAAATAATCATTATAATTGTACCTGACACTTTTTTTTTTAAAATCTCTCAAACAATTTCTTTCCTCTTCTTTTAATCGCAGCGTTGATATAGCTCACGAAAAATATTTAAAACCTTATACAAAAAAAACAAATTTTAAAAGACACTCTGTATGTATGATAACATCACCTTTAATCTTTATGCTCTTATTGAGTCTATTGAAAAAGGAAAACAATAACTGAAAAAATGCTATGATTTTCGTCTGTAAAATAAAATGTAGCAATGAAGTTAAATAAAATGGTTAAAAAAGATTCAATTGCTAAAATTCTATGTTTGGAGTTATAAATCAAAACACTAAATTCAGTAATATTAGTACTTTTTTTACTACTTGGAATTAGTGGTTGCAGTACAAAAAAAGATGATTCTTTTGTAGAGTCTATCTTTCAAACTACTGGTGCTGAAGCTGTTAAAGAACATACTAATATTCTTAGAAAATCACTTCTTAGCTATTCAGACAAACTAAACAAAAGAAATCCTAGTTTTTACTCTAAGCAATATGCTATGTTCATAAAAAATGAGATCGAAAATTCTAATAATAATCTTGTGTTGCCACTTTTAGATCAAAAGTTGAATATTACTTACAAAGACTATTTTAATATAGCCTTTAGTAAAGAGTATGTGAGTGATAGAAACGATTATTTAATACTAGGGATATATAGACTTATTTATTGGGCATATACTATGGATAGGTCTCATACTATAACTGCTCTTCAGTATGATATAAAAAAACTTCAAGAAGCAAATAAAGTAATGCAGATTGTTCAGTACAGGATTCAACAAGCTACAGATAAAGAGGGAAATTATCTTTTTATTACTTGGCAAAGACCTTGGCAGGTTAAAGTTTTAAAAGAGATTAACCAAAAGAAAAATCGTAATTTAGAGATATATAGTGATGAAGAGCTACTTTATCATTCAAATATGAGTTTTCAGGTTATTAGCTCAAACATGATATTTACTATTCAAGAAACACTTCGTTATCTTGGAGAAGAAGGGACAAATTTAAGTGTTCAAACTATAAAAAATATTCTTGTATTTTTATAGAGATATTATTACTAATTATGCAGATTTTATTCAAGACAATCATTTGAAAGTTGATACAAATATTG
>CALCGG010000101.1 GCA_937900945.1 uncultured Sulfurimonas sp.
TACACCTTTTATATTTTCAGGTGCATGTATTGTATGTTACATGTGGACTATGCCTCTAGGTAGCATAGTTGATTTGTTTTTCTAAGCTGAGAGCGCCATCAAATAGTGTTTGCTCATTGTAGGCTTTTGCTATTAATTGTAAACCAACTGGCATGTTGTCACTATTTTTTGAAATAGGAAGTGAAAGGGCAGGGAGACCGGCTAAGTTTACACTGATTGTGTAAATATCGCTTAGGTACATGTCCATTGGATTTTCCAGTTCTCCAAATTTGTTGGCAACAGTCGGTGCTACAGGAGATAAAATCAAATCTACCTCTTCAAATATTTTTGCATAAGCATCTTTAATAATATGTCTTGTTTTTTGTGCTTTTACATAATAAGCTTCATAATATCCACTTGAAAGTACAAAGTTACCAAGTAAAATACGGCGTTTAACTTCATCACCAAAGCCACTACTTCGAGTTTTGATGAAAGTATCTTCCAGATTCGTTCCGGTTACACGGTTTCCATAACTGATACCGTCATATCTTGCTAAGTTTGTTGTAGCTTCTGCAGTTGCAGTTATGTAGTAAGCAGAGATGTCAAATTTCGCATCCATCATCTCACGTTCGACTATCTCATGCCCTGCATCTTTCAAAGCTTCTATTGCTTTAGCATAAGCATCTTTTACATCTTGGCTTGCATTTTCTATATATTTTGGCAGAACTGCGATTTTTAGTTTTCTGTTAGGATTTAGATTTTCATAAACCTTATCATCCATCTTTGCATTAGTAGAGTCTTTATCGTCTGAACCGCTGATGATGTCATACAAAATTGCAGCATCTTCGACATTCTGAGTCATAGGTCCAATTTGGTCAAGGCTAGAAGCATAAGCACCCAAACCATAACGGCTCACTCTTCCGTAAGTTGGCTTCATCCCGACTATCCCACAAAAAGCGGCAGGTTGACGGATAGAGCCACCTGTATCACTTCCTAGTGCAGCAATAGCAAGCCCGGCAGCAACAGCAGCAGCACTTCCTCCAGAACTACCACCGGGAACACAGTCGCTGTTGTGAGGATTGAGAGTTTTTCCATAAAAGCTAGACTCTGTAGTTGAACCCATGGCAAACTCATCCATATTTGTTCTTCCAAACGGACTTAAACCTGCGTCAATCATTTTTTCAATAACAGTTGCATTGTATGGAGCGATGTAGCCTTGAAGAATGTTAGAGCCTGATGTTACCGACCAATCTTTTACTTGGATATTGTCTTTAACAGCGATAGGAACACCATCACCTATATTGTTTATATCAATATAAGCATTTAATTCAGGACGAGCTTCAATCTTTGCTCTAAGTTCATTTTTAAAGTCTGCTAACTCTTCTTTAGATAATTTTAGAGCTTCTTTTAATGTAATCATTAAGCTTCCTCTTTAAATTTTTTTACTGCAATTATTCCGACTCCGACCATTACAAATATCATAGCAATGCTTACTATGACAAATGTAAATGAAACCGGTTCACTAAAATTAGGCATCTACAACTTCCGCACATCTTTTACATGTACAATCTTCACTAGTAGCTTGGTATTTCCAACATCTAGGACATTTATAGGCAGTTGCTTTTGAGATAACAAAAGTTTCTTCATTGACTTTAAATGTTCCAAGAACTTCCTCTTCCGGTTTATCTTCAAAAACACCGGAGACTACAAACCAATCTTCGGCATCCGTAGAGTTCATAGCAAGTGTTGCCGCTGATTCTGTATGTATAACCACTTCCAACGTGCTTTTAATGATTTTTTCTTTTTTAAGTCTGTCTACAACTGCACCGAAACCTTCTCTCGCTTTATCCATGTACTCTGCATCAAAACTTGATTCGCCGGCTTGAATCTCTTCGTAAACTAAGTCAAAAATATTTTCTGCACTGCCTTTGATGATTGCAGGTGCATTTTCGATAATCTCGTCTGCTGTATAAGTTAAAATAGGAGCCATTAAAAGAAGCAAAGATTTTGTTATGATTGCCATTGCACTTTGACTTGCCATTCTTCTTGGGTCAGTTTTAGCATTACAGTAAAGAGAATCTTTTGTCATGTCAATGTACATGCCGCTTAGTTCATTTACAACAAAGTTATTGATTAAACTCATCCCATGTACAAAGTTGTATTCGCCGAACTCTTTGTGCACTTGTGTAAATACTTTTTTTGCTACATGTAAAATCCATTTGTCAAGTTCACCCATCTCTTCATAAGGAGTTAAACTCTCTAAATCGTTGATATTTGCAAGCATGATTCTAAAAGTATTTCTTAGTTTTCTATAGTTTTCAGCAGTCTGTTTTAAAATTCCATCAGAGATTTTCAAATCCCCCTGATAGTCGCTTGAAGCAACCCAAAGACGGAGTATTTCGCTTCCATACTCTTTTAAAACCTTATCCGGTGCGATAACATTGCCCTTAGATTTAGACATCTTTTCGCCTTTTTCATCTACAGTAAAGCCATGTGTCAGAACACCTTTATAAGGCGCTTTGTGCTCAACTGCAGCACTTAAAAACAGAGATGACTGGAACCAGCCGCGATGTTGGTCTGAACCCTCAACATAAAGGTCAGCCTGATATTCTCCTGCATCATAGTTGCGGGATTTTAAAACAGCGTTCCAAGTTGAGCCGCTGTCAAACCAAACATCTAAAATGTCAGTTACTTTTTCAAGTTCTTCAGCTTTATATCCTGAACCTGGGTAAAGAAGCTGTGCAATATCCATAGAATACCATGCATCGCTTCCCTGCATCTCAAAAATCATCGCTGTAAAGTTTAAAACTTTTTCATCAAGTAAAACTTCACCGGTAGCTTTTATTCTGAAAAATGCGATAGGAACACCCCAGTCTCTTTGGCGGGAAATACACCAGTCAGGACGGTTTCCCACCATAGAAGTCAGTCTTTTTCTTCCAGTCTCAGGAACAAAAAGAGTTTTTTCTATTTCGCTCAAAGCGATATTTCTAAGAGTTTTATCTTCACCTTGGGGTGTTTCATCTACTGAGATAAACCACTGTTTTGTCGCTCTGTAGATAAGAGGAGTGTGACTTCTCCAGCAGTGTGGGTATGAGTGCATAAATTTTGAAACTTGTAGGACGCTCTCACCCATGAGTTCAAGGATTGCCTCATTTGATTTAAAGATGTGCTTGCCGACAAACTTCTCAGCATTTGGAATAAGTTTTTCTCTTACAATGGTCTCATCAAAACATCCGGTTTCATCAACAGGCATGAGAACTTCTAAGTCATAGATGAGTCCAACTCTGTAGTCATCCTCACCATGTCCAGGAGCAGTGTGAACACATCCGGTACCGTTTTCAACGAGAACATGTTCGCCTAAAACTATGCGGGAAGTTCTTGAGTTTAAAGGATTGATTGCTAAAAGATTTTCAAGCTCGGTTGCTTTAAAAGTCTTCGCAATTGTTCCGCTTAGCACTTTGCTCTCAACAAGAGAGTTTAGAAGTTTATGAGCTACGACAAAACCATCACTTGTTAATACATATTCTTCTTCAGGATTGAGTGAAATACCGGTATTTGCAGGAATTGTCCAAGGAGTAGTTGTCCAGATAACAACAGCTGCTTTAGAGTCAATACTTAATTTTGTTTTTGCCTCATCACTCAGTTCAAATGCAACGAACATTGAGTAGTCTTCTTTGTCTTCGTACTCAACTTCTGCTTCAGCAAGGGCAGTTCTCTCAGCCCAAGACCAAAAAACAGGTTTGCTTCGCTCAATCAAAAGCCCTTTTTTTGCAACTGAACAAAGAGTTCTGTAAATGTTTGCTTCAAATTTAAAGTCCATAGTTACATAAGGATTTTCCCAGTCAGCTAAAATACCGAGTTGCTTGAATTCGCCTTTTTGAATATCCACAAATTTCGCTGCATGTTCACGGCAAAGTTTTCTAACTTCGGCAGTTTCAAGAAGCTCTTTTTTTTGTTTTCCACCAAGCTTTTTCTCAACCTGCTGTTCAATCGGAAGACCATGACAATCCCAACCCGGAGTAAAACGGATAGATTTTCCATCAAAATAGTTATGTTTAATAATGATATCTTTGAGTATTTTATTCAGTGCATGACCAATGTGGATATTTCCATTGGCATAAGGAGGTCCATCATGAAGAGTGAAGCTAGGCGCACCTTTACGGTTGGCTTTCATTTTGTTGTATATTTTATTTTTATCCCATTTTGAGTATCTTATTGGTTCATTTTGAACCAGATTGCCTCGCATGGAAAAATCTGTAGTTGGTAAAAGTAGTGTATCTTTGTAATCCATCTGTACCTCGGAAATTTTCTTAAAAGTTTTGCATTATATCTACTGTGTGTTTAAAAGCTTCTTTATTAAAGTGGAATGAATGGTGCTACGATTAGTTAAATTAAATTGTTGCAAGGGCAATCAACAACATGAAACTCCATCTTATATTTATTGGGAATAAATTTATATATAACACTCCTTTGAAAGAATATATTATCCGAAAAATTGAGCAAAAAACAGATTATATAAATTCAATTACATATTTTAAAGAGAGTGATAATTCTTTGTTTTTATATCTGGAGCATGAATTAAACGCATCAAGCAAGCTTATTATAGTAACAACAAAACAAAATTTTTCTACTATTGGCAAACTTATATGTACTGTTACCAGTGACAATCAAATATTAAAAGAAAACATGCTGATTCCCTCCAATAGTTCAGTATTTGATAATGGAAGTTATCTGTTGGAATATAAAGATTCTATGGTAAACGTTCTACATGTAGATGAGATGCAGAAATTTCCTGAGATTCTTTTGCAAAGTCAAGATTCAACTGCAACAATACATATATTTGAAGAAGACAAGGATAGTGCTGTTGCAATATTGAGTCCAATAGCCCAGACATTCGATGTAAATATTGATATTGTAAATTTAATTGATGGGTGGCTGAGAGTAGATATTGTAAGTAAAAAGTATGGAAATATATCAAAGTTTATTCATTCGGCAAAACATCTCTTACCATCGAAGTTAATTCCTGCTTCAAATATTGTTCATTACATCATAGAAACATTGTCGGCAAATAACAAAAAGATAACTTTTGCAGAGAGTTGCAGCGGAGGTTTGCTTAGCTATTACTTTACCAAAGAAAATGGGGCTTCAAAAATACTTGAGGGCTCACTTGTGACATATTCTAATGAATTAAAAGAGAATTGGCTCGCTGTTGAGCAAAGTATACTCAAAGAGTTCGGTGCTGTAAGCAGCGAAGTAGTATTGCAAATGAGTGAGGGTGCTTTAAATGTTAGTAACGCCGACTATGCAATATCTATAAGCGGTATAGCCGGTGACACTGGCGGGACTCTTGAAAAGCCTGTAGGGAGCGTATTTATCGGTGTACGAACAAAAACAATGCATAAAGAAATACATTTAAATCTAAAAGGTGATAGAAATTATATTCAAGCTCAAAGTGTCCTTTTTGCTGTGAAGATGCTTGTTTTAATTGACAAGGAAATGTTTTTCTAAAATAGATAGAAAATTCTTGACAAATGGAATCTATTTGTCTATAATTTCGACCTCTTAAAGATTTGGAGAATATGTCTTGTTAGCTCAGCTGGTAGAGCACGTCACTTTTAATGATGTGGCCGATGG
>CALCGG010000102.1 GCA_937900945.1 uncultured Sulfurimonas sp.
AGTTGCAAATGCGGGATTTAGTTGTTACGGTATCAGCAACAGGTAATATTGAGCCTACAAATACTGTAGATGTCGGTATTGAGGTCTCAGGGACTATTATCAAATTATATGCTGACTTTAACCAACATGTAAAAAAAGGTGATATTCTTGCCCGTCTTGATACAACTAAACTTGAATCAAGAGTGAAAAATTCTGAGGCTTCTCTTCTTGTTGCAAAAGCTAATCTCAGTGAGCGTAAAATATCAGTCAAAGATACTAAAAATGAGCTGCAACGCGGTAGAACTACATACAAATCTACACATGGCAAGTATCCTTCAGATAAAGATTTGGATGCTTTGCAAAATAACTATGATAGGGCAATTGCAAACTATAACGCCTCAGAGGCTGGTGTTACCCAGGCGTATGCTCAGCTCAAATCTGATGAGGATGATTTAAAAAAAGCTGTTGTGAGATCACCAATCAACGGAGTAGTTCTTGATAGAAAGGTAGAAGTGGGGCAGAGTGTAGTTTCGAGCATGCAGATCCCAGTCTTGTTTACTTTGGCTGAGGATTTGAGCAAAATGCAGGTAATTCTAAGTGTTGACGAGGCGGATATTGGACAGGTGCATGAAGGTCAAAATGTAGAGTTTCTGGTAGATGCTTATCCTGAACAGACATTTAAAGGGATTATTACTCAGGTGAGGTTTAATTCCGTCATTGTTGGTGGTGTGGTGACTTACTCAACTGTTGTGGAAGTTGACAATTCACTTCTTTTACTAAGGCCTGGAATGACCGCTAGTGCTGAGATAATAACCAAAGTGATAGAAAATACTTTTGTAGTTTCAAATGCTGTTTTACGCTTCTCTTTAAAAGGTCAAGCAGATGATAAACTCAAAGGTAAGCAGATATGGATTTTACAAAACAATCTACCTCAAAACATAAGTGTAACCTCTGCTCAAAGTGATGGAATTTTTACTGCTGTGTCTGGAGATAATCTCAAAGAAGGGATGCAGGTAATTGTAAATACCCAGAAAGAGAAGTAAGGACTTAAAATGCAAGATAATACTCCCTTCATTGAGCTAAGAGATGTTGTAAAAGTGTATGGAAGCGGCAGTGCAGCCGCTTATGCACTTAGAGGAGTGAATCTTAGTATAGTGCAAGGTGAATTTGTAGCGATTATGGGACCAAGCGGTTCAGGCAAGTCTACATGTATGAATATGATTGGCTGTCTTGATGCGCCGAGCAGCGGAGCTTTTTATTTTGAAGGGGTAAATGTTACTGCGCTTAGCCGCAACCAAAGAGCACTCCTCAGGCGCAATTATCTGGGCTTTGTTTTTCAAGGTTATAATCTTTTAGGAAGAACATCAGCTATTGAAAATGTTGAGCTTCCACTTATTTATAAGGGGCTGCCCTTTAAAGAACGAAGAGATTTATCGATGGACGCGCTTGTTAAGGTTGGGCTTGAAGATGTTGCTCAGCATACTCCCAGTGAACTCTCAGGGGGTCAGCAGCAAAGAGTTGCAATTGCCAGAGCTATAGTTACAGAACCATTGGTATTGTTGGCTGATGAGCCAACAGGAAATCTTGATAGCGAACGAAGTATTGAGATTATGGAACTGCTTGTTAAATTTAACAAAGAAAAGAATATAACAGTGATTATGGTGACGCATGAGGAAGATATGGCAGCATATGCTTCAAGAATAGTTCGCTTTAAAGATGGTGTAATTGAGCATGACTACACTAAAGAGTTAAGGACCTAAAATGCTATCGAATGCTTTTTTATTGGCTATCAGAGCTATCAAGCGCAACATGATGCGTTCCATCCTTACTGTTCTTGGAGTTGTTATCGGTGTTGCGTCTGTAATTGCTATGATCTTTTTGGGGGATGGGACAACTGCATATGTTACAAATAATATCTCAAAATTGGGTAGCAATATGTTGATTGTTCTACCTGGAAAGGATAGGCATGGACCCAGAACACAGGATACTTCTACTAAACTTTTTGAGATGGGTGATGCTGAAGCAATCAAGCGTGAAATATATGGGATTAAAGCGGTAGCACCAGGAACTGCAAAAGGGATAAATGCTGTATATAGCAACAAAAATTATGCCACATCTGTTGAGGGCAGAGACAATGATTTTTTTATAGTAAAAGACTGGGATTTATCTGAGGGAAGGATATTTCTACCAAATGAGATTAAGTCCGGAAAAGCGGTATGTGTGATTGGAGAAACTGTTAAAAAAGAGCTTTTTGGTGATCAGATTGCAATAGGGGCCAATATTCGTCTTGAGAAATTATCTTGTCATGTGATAGGAATACTTCAAATAAAAGGTGCTTCAAATTTCGGTTCAGATCAGGATAATCTGATAGTAGTACCGCTAAAGATGTTCCAAAGACGCATAAGCGGCAATCAGGACATACAGATGATACAGGTTTCCGCAAAAGATGATGATTCAATTGAGGCAGTTAAAAATGAGTTGATTGCACTTTTTCGTGAACGCCGACATATCCGTAAAGGTGCTGAAGAAGACTTTTATATTCGAGACCTTAAAGATATTATTAAAACCGTTAGTTCAACGACAAAAACACTTACAATTTTGCTCGGGGCAATAGCCGCTATCAGTCTTTTGGTAGGGGGGATAGGGATTATGAATATCATGCTGGTATCAGTGACAGAGAGAACTAGAGAAATTGGGATAAGATTGGCTATCGGTGCGTTAGAGAGAGAAGTGCTGCTTCAGTTTTTAGTCGAAGCGATTGTGCTTTCATCTATGGGGGGAATGATAGGGATAGTGCTTGGAATAGTGATAGCATATGGAGTGACCACGGTGTATGAAATCCCATTTATATTTAATCAGGTTATTGTTCTAATCGCATTTTTATTTTCTACGGTTGTGGGGATTGTTTTTGGTTATTTTCCTGCAAAGAAAGCCGCCAAACTAGATCCAATCGAAGCATTGCGACACGAATGATTCTTCTTATCTGAAAACTACTTCTAACTCTTTTGATAATAAAGATTCATCAATGGATTTGGAAGAAAGATGAATATTCCCAATATTATCCCCAGTATCTAAAAATTTTTGCAGATAATATTTTTTGTTATAACCTCTACTGAGTAAATCATTGATGATGAAGTTTATATCATCCTCATCTAGCAGGTCAGGGTGCACAGTGGTTCTGACTTCAAAGTCTATCTTACAGAGCATCAAATATAGCAGACTTGTTGAAAATTCATTAAATTTTGTTGATTTCGTAATCTGTTGATATTTATACGCAGGTGCTTTGTAATCAAGTGCTACATAATCAATAAGGTCCAGTTCACATAAAGTTTGAAGATTTGCAAAATTAGTGCCATTAGTATCAAGCTTTATTTTAAAACCAAGCTTTTTAATCTCTTTGCATAACGGCACTAAATCATAGCTAGTTGCTTCTCCGCCTGAGAGAACAACGCCGTCTATCAAACCGACTCTGGTATTTAAAAAATCAAGCACATCATTTGAACTGTAGTTACCATTTTTTGCAAACACAATTTCTTTGTTGTAACAGTAATCGCATCGCATGTTGCAGCCTGCAAACCAAACTATGCAGGCTAAATGATTGGGGTAGTCAAGATGGGTGAATTTTGTTATATCATAAACAATTCTATCGTTCAACGAATTGCTTTCTTTGTCTATGCTCACCTGTTTTTCCTATGTTAAAACTCTCTACAGGTCTATGGTAGCCCATTACTCTCGTGTAAACTGTACACTTTTGTCTTTTGCCTTGCAGCAAACTTAAAACTTCATTCTTACTCATTTTATCTCCTTTGATTTTTATTTACGAAACTTCTAACTTTAGATTTTCATTCTCAATAATTAACGCTTCATCACATTTTGGACAATATTCATGTTCTCCTGTGACATATCCATGTTTTGGGCACACAGAAAAGAGCGGAGTTATAGTTATATACGGAAGTCTAAAGTTCGAGATGACATTTTTGACAAGTTTTCGGCAAGCCTCTGTGGAGCTTACTTGCTCTTGCATGTAGAGATGTAAAACTGTTCCTCCTGTATACTTACATTGAAGATCATCCTGAAGTGTTAGTGCTTCAAAAGGATCTTCTGTTAAATCAACAGGTATTTGTGAAGAGTTTGTATAGTAAATATTTTCATCCATTCCGGCTTGAAGAATAGAATCGCCATATCTTTTCTTATCCTCTTTGGCAAACCTGTATGTAGTCCCTTCAGCAGGCGTTGCTTCAAGATTATAAAGGTTGCCGGTTTCTTCTTGAAACTCAACCATCCTCTCTCTTATATGATTTAAGAGTTCGGTTGCAAATTCTATTCCCTCAGCAGAGCTGATATCATAACTGTCGCTGGTGAAATTTCTAATCATCTCATTTATCCCATTGACACCTATAGTTGAAAAATGGTTTTTAAATCCAGGCAGATATCTTTTAGTATAAGGGAATAATCCTCTGTCATACATCTCTTGAATAAAAACTCTTTTTTTCTCTAAAGTGGATTTTGCATTTTCCATCAGCTCATCAATTCGGAGCATAAGAGCTTCTTTATCTCCCTTATACAAAAATCCGAGTCTTGCCATGTTGAGTGTTACAACACCTATGCTTCCAGTCATTTCCGCACTGCCAAAAAGTCCGCCGCCTCGTTTTAGCAACTCTCTTAAATCAAGTTGTAACCTACAGCACATACTTCTTACATGTCCGGGTTTATACGCTTCTTCGTTATGAACTAAGGCTCCGTTTTCATCTCTTTTATACTGACTTCCGATGAAATTTTGGAAGTATGAAGAACCGACTTTGGCAGTATTTTCAAACAAAATATCTGTATTTTCTCCATACCAGTCAAAATCTTCTGTTATATTTACTGTAGGGATAGGAAAAGTAAAAGGCTGTCCTGTTTTATCGCCCTCAGTCATAATCTCATAGTAAGCTTTGTTTATCTGGTTCATCTCGCTCTGGAAATTTTTATATGTCATGTCCTCAAGTTTTGTACAACCGCGCTCATTTGCAAGAGCTAACAACTCACTGTCAAAACTGTCTTTTAGCAGATGATTCTGTTTTCTGGTTGGAATCTGATCTTTTAAATCATCAGGAACAGTCCAGTCTATAGTGATGTTTGTAAATGGTGATTGTCCCCAACGAGCCGGTACATTAAGATTGTATACAAAACTTCTGATTGCTTTTTTAATTTCTTTATATGGAAGTTTATCTCTAAATACATAGGGCGCCAAATATGTATCAAACGATGAAAAAGCTTGAGCTCCTGCCCATTCACTTTGAAGTATCCCTAAAAAATTTGCCATCTGGCCAAGCGCTTCACGAAAATGTTTTGGAGCATCGCTTTCAACTCTTCCCCTGACACCGTTAAACCCTTCATCAAGGAGTGCTCTTAAACTCCATCCGGCACAATACCCGGTCAGACAGTCAAGATCATGAATATGATAATCTCCATTTCTGTGAGCATATCCTTCCTCTTTAGAGTAAATTTTATCAAGCCAGTAGTTTGCTATTACTTTCCCGGCTGTGTTATTTACAAGTCCTGCATTGGAATATCCGGTATTTGAGTTTGCTTTGATTCTCCAGTCACTGCCGGTAATGTATTCCTCAATGGTTTGAGTTGAATTTATATAGGTAGTATCTTCTTCGAGTTGATGATCTCTTTGCATTTTGTGCATATGGCGGTACACTATAAAAGAGCGCATTACATCAAAATATCTTGCTTTATACAGTTCTTTTTCTATTAAATCCTGAATATCTTCAACAGCCACAGCTCTTTTGTTTTTGAGTTTTTCCAACACATGAAAAAATACTGAACTATCGTAAGTTATATGCTCACTTTTAAAAGCCTTTTTTATTGCATCTTCTATCTTAAATGCAAAAAACTCTTTATACGTTCCATCTCGTTTTAAAAT
>CALCGG010000103.1 GCA_937900945.1 uncultured Sulfurimonas sp.
TCATCATCTTGGGTTGGAATATCAGTATTTGTCTCCGCCAAAAGTTCTTCTTCCAGGTTATCATCCATAGAGAGTTCTTCCTCTAGCTCATCCTCTGTTTCATCCAGTAAATCTTGAACTTCTTGTAGTTCATCTTTATCTAGGACACTATTGGAGTCTTCATCTTCGAGCAACAAATCATCTTCTAGTAATACAGCTTCCTCATCAATCAACAATTCATCTTCCAATAAATCGTTATTGAACTCTTCATGCTCATCGATATCTGCAGCTTCGTCACTTTTGCTTGAACTGTCACTGTTTGTTTTTTCCGATTCGTCATTCAGATGAAGGTCTTCATCAAGCACCAACTCATCATCAAGTAAAAAATCTTCGTCAAGTGCCAAATCTTCATCTAGCTCCAAATCGTCATCAAGAACTAAATGCTCTTCGTCCCCCATTCCTTCAAGTTCCATGTCTAAGTTAAAATCATCATCCAAATTAATCTCTGAAATTTTCTCTTTTGAGGATTCTTCTTTGAGTTCTCTTGAAAACCTAGAAAATAATTCAACAAGATCAGTAGGTAAAAACGGCTTTTTAAGCGTAGCGGTAAATTCATCTGTATGTTCAGCATTTCTTGAATGTATGTATAATGATTTATGGAAATCAATTTTACTTTTTATCCCTTGTAAAGATTCTTCATTAAACAAGGCATCATCTAAAACCAAAAGATCATACACACCAATCTCTATTTCATCTATACTCTTCACTACATCTAGTTGGTCTGAAGTTTTTTGGGCACTGAGCGTAACTAGCTTACTAACTACCGGATTATCATTTACAAGCAATATCTTCACACTGATTCCTTTGATAGTATTATGCAATCATGCTCATACCTCTTATTTGCATTATTGTATCGAAAAAAAACTAAAATAGTATCTCTAACATGTTAAATGCTTCTTGCATTTGCGTCTTTAAAATCAGCATTATTGCGCTAAAAACTGCTATGATTACTACAAATGAAACCATAATTTTAATAGGAAAACCAATAACAAGTAAGTTAAATTGAGGCATTGTTTTCATCAACATACCAAAAATAATATCAGCAAGCAAAGATAATGCAACAATAGGAAAAGCGATCATAAATCCTACCATCAGCATATTTCCTGTTGCATGCATGGTATAGTTAAAAAGATTCTCACTCATTAAAAACCCGCCAAGAGGAACCTTAGAGATGGAGTCATTGATAAAAAGTAATGCCCAGTGGTGTAAATCTATAGACAAAAGAATCATTAACCCCATTAAGGATAAAAACTGGGAAATGATTGGCATTGAAACCCCACTTTGGGGATCAATCGCACTAGCCATGGAAAAGCCCATCATGAAGGATATTATTCCTCCGGCAAAAGTTATTGCATTGTATGCAAGAAGCAAAATTATACCTATCGCTAAACCAAACATAAATTCGCTCAAAATTGCCAAGATGATTGAAGCAAGATTAATATCTATTTGTAAAGCGGGCATGGATGGATACAAAACAACAGTAAAAACAAAAGCCATTGCCCCCTTTACTGATGGGGGAATACTTTGATGCGAAAAGATTGGTACGGCTATAAATAAAGATGCGAAACGGAAGAAAAGCAACATAAAACCAACGACATTTTTATCTGCAAAAACTTCTGCCCAGTTCATTGTTATCTCTCACAGAATCTGAACAAGTCCAGATTCTGTTCAGTCACTAAAGCTTCACCCTTGGCGAGAAATATACTATACAAGCTGAACAAAACAAGAGAATCGCTCTCGAAGAGATGTTTCCTCAAGTTCAGAATTTTCATTTTAATTTCTCTAACTTTTTATTTTCAAGTCTATAAACTTTTTTACACTGAAAAGCAAGTGCTTCATCATGCGTCACAAGTATCATTCCTGCACTGTTATTTTCACAGTATTCAAAAAATAACTCCATAACTTCATGAGCAGTCTCTTTATCAAGATTTCCGGTTGGTTCATCTGCAAATATTATGCGTGGTTTTTTAGTTAGGACTCTTGCAATGGAGACTCTTTGCTGCTGCCCACCTGAGAGTTGAGTTACTTTTTGGTTTATACATTCATAGATGCCGAGTCTTTTTAAAAGGGAATCATCTATATCGTTTTGTGAAAGTAAGCTTGCTACTTCCAAATTCTCATAAGCACTGAAACCTTTAAAAAGATAATGAGACTGGAAAACCAAACCCAGTAAATCTCTTTTTATCTGAGTTAATCTTTTCTTATCAAGCTTAGATGCATCCTCGCTAAAAAGTGAAACATTCCCTTCATCAGGATGCAGCAATGTTGACAATATGTGTAAAAGTGTTGATTTTCCGCTTCCGCTTATACCGATAATTGCTATAGATTCTTTTTCATTCAACTCTAGCGATACATCACTAAAAAGTTCATATTCAAATGTGTGAGATAAGTTTTTTGCAGATAATAAATTCATAAGTGGATTATATCATTTAACCCGGATTATTCAATAATAATTTCTAAATATCGTATGCAAATGTAAAACTTTTTTTACAGAACAAAAGAAAAGAAATTGGAAAACAATTCTGTTTTTCTCGTTATGAATAAATTGTTTCCGGTTTATGTCTATAATGGCACATCTTTTTTTGCAAGGTATGTCATGCGCTACTTTTACTCTTCATTCGTGATTATGCTATTTGGTCTAATTGCGTCTTATTATCTTGGCGGCTTAAATGCTCTTTATATCACTTTTTTATTGATTATTTTAGAAGTGTCTTTATCATTCGATAACGCCGTAGTCAATGCAAAAGTACTCCAAAAAATGGACCCGATTTGGCAAAAACGGTTTATACTTTTCGGTATCCCTATCGCTGTTTTTGGGATGCGCCTTTTGTTTCCTTTGGCGATTGTTGCTATAGTAACGGGGATGGGATTGTTAGAGACTTTACATGTTGCGATACATGAGCCGAGTAAATACGAGGGTTTTTTAAAAAGCACCGAAACAACGATTTTTGCATTCGGAGGGGCATTTTTATTGATGGTGTTTCTGGATTTTTTCTTCGGCGACCATGAGGTGAAATGGGTTAGTTTTGTAGAAGGTTCAAGAGTTATGAAAAGGTTTTCCGGAGTAGCCAATATCGAACTTATCATTGCGATTATCGTAGGGATTGGTTTGGGGCATATCACTCAGGATTTTGGAGTGGTATTGGCATTTATGTATGGAGTGCTGCTCCATTCACTGCTTGGGATGCTGGATTACTTTTTATCATCCGATACTATTAAAAGCGGGTTAGCCGGATTTATCTATCTTGAAATTCTTGATGCAAGCTTTAGTTTTGACGGCGTTCTTGGAGCGTTTGCATTGACGGGCAATATTTTTATCATTATGATTGGGCTTGGCATCGGAGCGATGTTTGTGCGCAGCATCACCCTGTATTTCATTGAGCATCAGACCTTGTCACACTTTCGGTATCTCGAACATGGCGCCCATTACGCAATTGGAATTCTTGCAATCATAATGCTCATTAAAATCACTACACATGTGAGCGAAATGATGACGGGATTAATCGGTATCGGTCTTATCATAATCGCTCTTGCTCATTCTCTTTGGGAAAATCGACAGGCTCACGACAACTCTAATCCCAAATAACACTCACGCCATACTCTTGATTTAAAGTTATAAATTTACTGTAGTTTATTTTTTTACCATATTTTTTACTCACTAGTTCCACTTCAAGCGCGTCTTCTTCAAGCAAGGCTCGCACCTCTTTATATGAAAGCCATTTCCCGTATTTTGCCAAAGAGTTTTGCCAAATTTTAAAGTCACATGTAGACTTTTCTGTGAGTTCAAACATCTCCCCGTCTTCCGTTTTCCAGTTTGCATTTGTGCAGGCATAAAGTTTTACTTTTTTTCCTCGAACTTCTTTATCTCTTACCTCTATTTGACCATTATCGCAATAAGGACATTTACCTAAAATCATTTTTTACTCTTCTGAAGTTTCTCAAATAATAATACAAATTATTGACAGATGAAAAAAGAATGTCATTTTGTCATATTATTATGACAAATATTTTGAATTATTTTATCTAAACATCTCAATCATGCTCTTAAGCAGTTTGGGATCTATTTGTGTGTGCATTGTAGTTTTCATCAATAACAAAGCCTCAAATGATGTCATCGGTTTTTTATAGCTTCTTCTGCTCGTCATGGCATCAAAAATATCACATATCCCTATAATACGGGCATAATATGGAATATTCTCACCCCTCATCCTAAATGGATAACCGGTTCCGTCCATTTTTTCATGATGAAGTCTGATTCCTTCGAGTACTTGTCTGTTTTTTATACCTAACTTAAGTCCTATTGCATATCCTAATTCAGGGTGTTTTTTCATCTCAGTAAACTCTTTATCAGTGAGTTTTCCATCTTTGTTTACAATCGCAGGGTCTATTTTACTTTTACCCAAGTCATGCAAAAGTGCTGCTTCACAATTCATTTGGTTTAAAATTTAAAAAAGCACCTAAACTAAGCGCATAAATAGTTACATTTATAGAGTGGGTATGGGTATGATAGTCTTGTGTTGCAATTTGCAGTAAAGATTTAATTGTAAAGTTGTCATTCCCAACGGTTTGAACCATGTCACTTACAACTCCTTGAGATGCTTCATAATTAGCAAATTTTTCCGGATTATTGAAAAGAGCATCTAGTATTTGTGAAGCATGTTTATATATTTCAGAAGCGTGTTCTTCAAAGCTTATATTTTTTCCTGTTTTTACTTTGTGAGAATCCAAAAAACTTTTACGGATTATTTTATACTTTGGATATTCTGATTCATGCACATATAAATTGTCTGTAGTATCTATAATTATTTTGTCACTGCGTGTTATCGGGGTTCCACTCTCTTTTATACAGTCCATCTCTTTATCTGATTGTGCAGCCGCAAAAAGACTAAATTCACATGCCATCCCCTCTGTGATAAAAGTTTTATCAATGAGTAAATATTTGCCAGTCTTCATAAAGTGGTCTCTTTCATCTCTAATCTTAATAATGATTTTATGGAAGTCTAACACATCAAGCCCCACTCTCCTCTTAATTTTATTAAATAACATGTCATATTTTTGCTAAAATTGCACCATGAATTCCTATACAGACAAATTTAACAACTC
>CALCGG010000104.1 GCA_937900945.1 uncultured Sulfurimonas sp.
TATTCGATTTTAGGTGAGGCTTATTTACAGTACAAGTATGGAAATACTACATTTAAAGGCGGTCGCCAAAAGCTGGATACGCCTCTTGCAGGTTCTGATGATGCAAGAATGCTTCCTAACTTATTTGAAGCGTATGTATTAAGTAACACAGATATAAAAGATGTGACATTAATAGCGGCACATGTAACGAAGTTTGCTCAGGGCACTTTCGGTCGTGTTTACGGTGGCGGTATTTTAGCAGCTACTGCAGGTTACTCAGCAACTGATGATAAAAATCAGGTTGGTGATTTTGTCAACATGGGTGATTATGCAATCGGTCAAACAACGGACGGTGTAACAGCTGCCGCAGCAATTTATAAAATGAATGATTACGTAAATGTTCAATTATGGGATTATTATGCGCATGATATTTTAAATGCTGTTTATGGACAAGTTGATTTAAAATGGAATTGCCTTTTAAGTGACAACATACATCCTTTTTTCTCTGCTCAGGTTATAAAAGAGAATGAAGTTGGAGATAAATTACTCGGTAATATTGATGGCATGTACTGGGCTGGTAAGTTTGGTGCAAGTATTGAAAACTTTACTGCTTATGTAGCTTATTCAGAGACTTCAGATAACTCTTCAACTGATGCAGCTACTGAAAACGCAATCATTACACCATGGGGCGGTATGCCGGCCTTCACACAAGGGATGGTAACTCGTCACATGTTTTTAGCTGGAACAAAAGCTACAAAAGTTGCAGCTTCTTATAACTGGAAAGCATTTGGGCCTGACCTCTCAACGACACTTTATTACACTAAATTTGACATGGCTAACTACAATGGCTATACATACGGTGATGCTGACGAGTCAGGTTTTGATGTTATCTATAAGCCGGAAATGGTTAAAAATCTAAATCTTCGTCTTCGTGCTAATTATGCAAATGATTTTAATGTAGCAAATACTACAGGTTATACAACTAGCTGGGATGAATACAGAGTTATAGTAAATTATAACTTCTAAACTAAGGAAAAAACATGAAAAAAGAACTCGTAGAAAAAATCAAGAATAATCCTGATTATATAGCGTTAGTTTCAAAAAGAAGCAGTTTTGCGATTAAGCTTACCGTTTCGATGCTGGTAGTTTATTTTGCCTTTATCTTAACGATTGCGTTTGAACCATCTCTTTTAGGTGCTCCATTATCGTCTGATTCAGTGACAACTGTCGGTATCCCTATCGGTATGGCTGTAATCGTTTTTGCTTTTATCCTGACAGGTATTTATACAAAAAGAGCAAACAGTGAGTTTGATGATTTGAATAATAAAATCAAACAATCGATAAAGGAAAACTAGATGAACAGAATATTTACTTTTTTAATTTTAGGTACTATCGCTGTATTTGCATCTGGTGCGATTGAGGGCGAAATACAAAAGCAGGCACTAAACGTATCTGCTATTGTAATGTTTGTTATCTTTGTAGGTGCTACTTTGGGTATCACATACTGGGCGGCAAAAAGAACAAAGAGTGCAAAAGATTTTTACACTGCCGGTGGTGGAATCACAGGTTTTCAAAATGGTATGGCAATTGCGGGTGACTACATGTCAGCTGCGTCATTTTTAGGAATTTCAGGTTTAGTATATTTAAAAGGTTACGACGGTCTTATCTACTCTATAGGATTCTTAGTCGGTTGGCCGATTATCCTTTTCATGATTGCAGAGCCTTTGAGAAACTTAGGAAAATATACTTTTGCCGATGTTGCTTCATACAGACTTCGTCAAACTCCTATCCGTACGTTGGCTGCTGCTGGTTCTATTGCAACGGTTATTTTATACTTAATCGCTCAAATGGTTGGAGCTGGTAAACTTATCCAGCTGTTATTTGGTCTTGATTATGAAGTAGCGGTCATCCTTGTTGGGGTACTTATGATTTTATATGTAACTTTTGGAGGTATGCTTGCAACTACATGGGTTCAAATTATTAAAGCATTTTTACTGCTATCAGGTGCGACATTTATGGCAGTTGCTGTAATGGCACATTATGATTTTAGTTTTGGCTCACTTTTTACACATGCTACAGAGCTTAAAGGGATAGAAATTATGAGTCCGGGTGGGCTAGTCTCAGATCCGATTTCTGCCATATCCTTGGCAGTTGCTCTTATGTTTGGTACAGCCGGACTTCCTCATATTCTTATGAGGTTTTTTACGGTTGCAGATGCTAAAGAAGCTCGTAAATCAGTGTTCTATGCTACTGGTTTTATCGGTTATTTTTATATCTTAACTTTCATCATCGGTTTTGGTGCGATTGTTATGGTTTTTCAAAATCCACAATATTTAGATTTGGCAAAACAAGCGATTGAAGGCGGTTCTCCTATATTAGGCGGAAACAACATGGCAGCGATTCACCTCTCACATGCAGTTGGCGGTGACTTTTTCTTAGGCTTTATTTCAGCTGTTGCATTTGCTACTATCTTAGCTGTTGTTTCGGGTCTTACTTTAGCGGGTGCATCTGCAATCTCTCATGACCTTTATGCCTCTGTTATCAAAAAAGGTAACGTAGATGGTATAAAAGAGATGCAGGTATCTAAAATAGCTACCGTTGTTCTTGGAATCGTTGCTATAATCATGGGTATTATGTTTGAAAAACAAAATATCGCATTTGTTGTCGGTCTTGCTTTTGCTATCGCTGCATCAGCTAACTTCCCGATTTTATTCCTTTCTATGTACTGGAAAAAATTAACAACTCGCGGTGCAGTAATAGGCGGTTCTTTAGGTCTTGCAACTGCAGTTTTATTAGTTGTAATCGGACCGATTGTATGGGTTGATATTTTAGGAAATGCTACGGCAATTTTTCCTTATAAATATCCGGCACTCTTTTCTGTAACGACAGCATTTGTCGGTATATGGTTCTTCTCTATCACAGACAGCTCTCATAATGCAGAGATGGAAATAGAAGCTTTTGAAGCTCAATATATCAGAAGTCAAACAGGTATCGGCGCAGAAGGCGCGTCAGAGCATTAACAATTTGACATGTGGAAATAACTCCACATGTCATACTTGGAGTAATTATTTATGAGCATACTTGACCAAAGAAAACTTATCGAATCTATTCATCCTTTTGAACTTTTAAGTTCGTCTACTTTAGACAATCTTATGAAAAAGATAGATATAGCTTACTATCCAAAGGACACACTTCTCATATCAAAAAATCTTCCTTCCATCGCATTTTATATCATCATAAAAGGTTCAGTCGCTGAATTTATCGATGAAGAACTTCATAACGTGTATAGTTCAGGAGATAGCTTTGATGCGGACGCACTTATATACTCTACATGTGAAAGCAGATTTATTGTGGATGAAGACCTGATTTGTTATGAGATTAAAAAAGAAGATTTTCTTGATCTGATGCAGAATAAAGAGGTTCAAAGCTACTTTTTACAGGACTTCGTAACGCGTCATCAACATCTCAAAGATTATGATGCTCAGAGTAATTTAACACCATTTTTAATCTCAAAAATTTCAGATATCTTTTTACATGTAGCTTGTATTGTAGATGGCAATGAAACTATATATAATTCAGTAGCTAAGATGAAAGAGTTAAAAGCGAGTGTTATTATCGTAAAAGACAGCTCAATTTATTATGCCGTAACTGATACAGATTTGAGGGATAAAGTTATTCTCGGCGGCATAGATGTAACTCAGCCTGTCAGTAAGATAGCCTCCAAAAAAATAATCACTATAGATATAAATGATTTTTTATTTAATGCTCTTTTATTGATGACTCAAAATGGGATTAAAAGAATAATTGTTATGGAAAATAATGAGATAACGGGCGTTTTGGAACAGCTTGATTTATTAAGTTATTTTGCAAATCATTCCCATTTGGTTGCTGTGCAGATAGATAAAGCAATGAGTGTAGAAGATTTGAAAAATATTCAAAGTGACTTGAAAAATCTTCTTATAACACTCAATTCAAAAGGGGTGAAAGTTCGCTACATCACAAAACTTGTCTCAACTCTTAATATCAAGATATATAAAAAAGTTTTTGACATGTGTGTGGATGAGAGCCTGAGAGATAAATGCGTGTTGATTGTCATGGGCTCTGAAGGCAGAGAAGAACAAAGTGTGAAAACAGATCAGGATAATGCACTGATAGTAAAAGACGGAGTCGATGTAGAACTTTTTCGTGAGCCTATGATGAAGTTGAATCACTATCTTTTAGAACTTGGATTTCCTATATGTAGTGGAAATGTTATGGTAAGCAATGAATTTTGGAGAAGAGATGTAAGCGGATATAAATCCCTTATAGATTCGTGGGTGACAAATCTTAGCGAGGAAAGTTTACAAAACCTAAGTATCTTCCTCGATGCTAAATGTGTAGCCGGTGACTGTATGTTGCTGGAAGAATTGACACAGTATCTTCAGAGTACTTTTCATAATAGAGATGATGTTCTGGCACATATCGCGAAAGCAGTTTTAAATTTCGAGACACCGCTGTCTCTGTTTTCCAGTTTTGTTTTAGAAAAAAGTCATGATAATAAACTTGACTTGAAAAAGGGCGGTATATTTGCGCTTGTACATGGAGTAAGAATACTTTCTTTACAATATGAGATAAATGAGACCAATACAATCCAGAGAATAAAAGCTCTGAACAACAAAGGTGTTATAGACAAAAACTTTGCAACGGAGCTGATGGAAAGTTTTGACACGCTCTCAAGTATCCGTTTAAAAGCTATGCTTGAAGCAAAAGATTTGAACGAGATAAACTATATAAATCCTAAAAAATTACAAAAGATTCAGATGGATTTACTCAAAGACAGTTTTAAAGTGATCAACAAGTTTAAAAAATTTATGACTTTTCATTTTCATCTTGAGATGGTTAGCTGATGTTTTTATCGTTCTATCAGAACTGGAAAAAGAATCGAAACTTTTCAAAATTAACTGATAAGAATTTTACATATCTTTTTGGTGAAGATAGCAGTGGAGAATATGTGGTATTTGATACTGAGACGACAGGATTAAATCCAAAGGAGGATGAACTTTTATCGATAGGCGCGGTTAAGATCAAAGATAATAAGATTTTAACTTCACAGACTTTTGAGGTTTATGTCAAAAACTCAAAAAAGATCAGCTCAAAAAGCATAGAGATTCACGGCATTCGCCCATGTGATCTTGTAGATGCAAAGAGTGCGGACGAAGCAGTTGCAGAGTTTTTAAATTTTATAGGTTCAAGAACTTTAGTCGGATATTATTTGGAATTTGATGTGAGCATGATAAACAAGTATCTTGTTTCTATGCTGGGTATATCATTGCCAAATAAGATGATAGAAGTGTCAGAGCTTTATTATGATAAACAAATTCCAATAATCCCCCAAGGAAATATTGATTTGCGTTTTGATACCATACTTAAAAAGTGTGATGTACCGAATATGGGTGCGCATAATGCTGTGAATGATGCTGTCATGACGGCTATGATTTTTTTGAAATTAACTAAGGGTAGATAGTTTTATGGTAAAAGTATTGGTAATCGGCGGGGGATATGGCGGACTCAGAACAGTAGAGAGCTTATCAAAGTATGAAGATGTTGAAGTGACGCTTGTAGACCAAAACCCGTACCATTATTTGCAAACGGAGGCGTATGGATATATAGCCGGCAAGTTTGATGTGAATGATATAGCCATAGATCTGAGTAACTGGTCTCTTGGCTTTGAGAGAGTGAAATTTTTACAAACCACCGTTACGTCGGTTGATTTTGAAAACAGATGCATAGACTATAAAGATGAAAAAATATTTTTTGATTATGTTGTCATAGGAATAGGAGCGAAGACGAACTTTTTTTCTTTCATAGAAGGCTTAAGAGAAAACAGCTATGGAGTAAAAAGTTTATACAGAGCCTTTAACTTTAGAAAAGAGTTTGAAGAATTAATCTATCAAAAACTTCAGACGAGAGAGGGTGAAAGTTCAGATGAACTCAACATCGCAATAGGAGGGGCAGGTCTTAGCGGAGTGGAAGTTGCAGCAGAGATGGCCTATGTGATAAAAAACTATAGTAAAACAATAGGAAATCGAGCAAAAGATATAAAGATTTATCTCATAGATGCAAGCGACACCATCTTGCCGGGAACAAGTAAGTACATCATTAAAAATACCACAAAAAGACTTCAAGTGCTTGGCGTGAAGATTTTGACAAATGCATTTATATCTAAAGTTGATTCTTCGAGTATACATTTTAAAAATGGTGAAGAATTAGATTACAGTTTTATGGTATTTACAGGTGGCATAAAAGCATCTGATTTAAATGAAGCAATAAAGTCTGAAAAAAACAGAATAGATCAATTGATAGTCGATAAAACACTGAATGTCTCAGGTTATAAAAATGTATTTGCCATAGGTGACTGCATTGAGATGAGAGATGAGAGGGGAAATATACTTCCTCCAACGGCTCAAAGTGCCGAGCGAAGTGCAGAATATGTGGCAAAAGCAATAAGAAGCCGCATAGATAATGCAGAACCTGAAATATTTCATGCGAGTGTGATGGGAATGTTTGTCGCACTTGGCGGAAAATATGCAGTCGGAGAAGTTTTTACATTTATAAAGGTTCGTGGTTCTATGGCATTTTTTTTAAAAAAAGCTATCACTTATGCTTATTACATAGGACTTCGTCTCAGGATTAACACAGGCTTTAAAAATAGGGTCAGAAACAGAGATATCTAAATAAAATATATCTCTATTCTGAAACATATTTTAAAAATAAATTTGATTTTTTATGCAAGCTAAGATTGATTTTTTCTTGGCTATAATTTTTCAGATTAGTAAAGATTAAGATTAAAATAAGGAAAAATAAATGTCACAAATAGAAGCAAAACCGGTTTTTAAACCAAACAAAGAGTTCGCTAAGAATGCACGTATTAAAAATATGTGTGAGTATCAAGAGTTGCAGGATTTTGCCACAGAAGATTATGAAGGTTTTTGGGGAAGTTATGCAAAAGAGAAATTGGATTGGATTGAGCCATTTACAAATGTTATGGATAACAAAAATTTTCCATTTGTAAATTGGTTTGAAGGTGGAAAAATTAATGTTTCAGCTCAGTGTATTGACCGCCATCTAGATAGTCGTAAAAATAAAGCGGCTATTATTTTTGAAGGGGACAGAGGCGATAAAAAAATAATCACTTATCTTGAACTTTACTACAATGTAAATCAGTTTGCCAACCTTCTAAAAAATGAGTTTGGTGTAAAAAAAGGCGATCGTGTAGTTATTTACATGCCAATGATTCCTGAAGCTGCTTATGCGATGCTTGCATGTGCAAGAATCGGTGCAATCCACTCCATAGTATTTGGCGGATTTTCTGCTGAAGCATTAAAAGACAGAATCGAAGATGCAGATGCAAAAGTTGTAATTACTGCTGATGGAGCTTTCAGAAAAGATAAACCTTACATGTTAAAGCCGGTTGTAGATGAAGCTCTGAGCGGAAATACTCCTGTACAAAAAGTTTTGGTTGTTGAGAGAAACGGTGAAGATGTAACATGGGTTGCAGGTAGGGATTATTCATATAATGAGTTAATTAAACATCAGCCAACAAAATGTGAGCCGGAAGT
>CALCGG010000105.1 GCA_937900945.1 uncultured Sulfurimonas sp.
ATTAAATAATAATAATATACTAAAAACATAAGGAAACAACAGTGAAAACAATAATATTAATGGTTGCTATAATGATAGCATTTAGCGGATGTTCACGAATGACTCCATCAGTTGCATCAACTTGGGCGCAGGCTTACGATACTACCAAAACTATATGGGTAAAAGGTGAAGAAATTGTAGTAATCAATGCTGATTTGCTTGATGAAAAAACACTTGCAGCTTTAACCTCAGTTGATGAAATGGCAAAGACTGCTAACAATATTAAGGAAGTTGCTTTTGATGGAGGGAAACTTGATGCAAATATCAGCATAGATGGTGGCATTATAGATAGAGTTAATAAGACTAAAGCAGTAATTGATAGATGAGATTTGCATTTATAGTTACAGAAACTTTGATAATAGCTATTATAAGCCTTATAGCCGGCTTCTATGTTGAAAAACAAACAAATGTGACTAATTATATCTACCAATCAGATTTAAACAAAACCACAATATTATGGATTGAAAATGCCGCTAACAAATGAAGAAATACAGCAAGAACTAATCAAGCAAGGTCATCAAAACCTTGAACATCATAATAAGTATTTTAAGTATGGTCAAAGTATTACTACACAGATGAACGACATAGCACATGAAGTTCATGCTATAAAGCAAAATCAGGGAAAATATAACCTGATTATTTTATCAATAGTTTTGGGCGTAGGTATAATACTAGGTATTGAAATGAGGATTTGGATTCCCCTAGTGGATGATGTAAAAGATGCTGTACAAATAGCTAAACAGCTATCAAATAGGGGATAATATGCTTTTAAGATTTAAAACTAGAATTGGTGCTTTATTGCATAATGACGATGAAGCAAGAACAGCTTTTGAGAGAGAATTTGACAGCTTCTATAAGCAAGAACAGAATAGAACTAGCACTAAATGTACTTATGCTTTTATCTTTGGTACTGTAATAAGTGCAATTATCTATGGATTAGTTTTTGCAAAGATGAATGGTATAATCTAATGGCAAATCTATACTTGGCATTAAGAGAACTTTGGCAAGTTGAATTTAGTAATGATCCAGATAAGTTCTTGCATAAAAACTCAGGTGAACACGGACTCACATTAGGCGGAGTATACCAGGTTGCAAATCCATCGCAGATTAATTGGACTTTTATCAATGGTTTATTATTGCTTTGCGGAAATGATATGAAGCGTGCCGGTCGTATGCTTTATTTTGACACAGAAACTATGGAAAAAGTAAAAGGTGTGTTTCATAACAGCTATTGGAGCAAACTTCAATTAGACAAAGTTGAGAGCCAGAAAATAGCAAATGAGATATTTCTTTTTGCGGTTGTATCAGGCGTGAAGAATGGTGCTAAAGTAGCTCAGAAGCTTATTGGAGTAGAATCTGATGGAGTTATAGGCAATGTTACTTTAAACGCTTTAAATGCCTATGATGAAAATAAATTTGATATTGAATTTGATAAGCTAGAAATCGCATTTTTTGAAAACCTTGTAGACAACAAGCCTGCACTTAGTAAATTTTTAAGAGGTTGGAAAAATAGGGCAGTGCTAGTTTGATGATATTGCTTAATATAAAAAAATGGTTTATGAGATTGTTTATATTATCATTAGTTATAACTGTGATTGCACTTCTATTCCACTCTAAAATATTGTTTTATAAATACGAAAATATGATTATTACAGTTGGAGTAAGTGGAAAATATCACAATGAAACTGTAAGTGAAACTATTAAAAGAACAGATATCGAGCTTGAAGATACACAAAAGTTAATAGATGATGCAAGAAATATGGGCATTTTAGATTAGTTTAAGCAAATATTCTTTATAATTGTTGCACGGTTTGTAGTAGTTATTCACATATATACGCAAATTAGTATTAGATTTATAGTGACAATCTGAAAGAAGATAGCAAGCTCTTAAGGCTCTATTACTGAGCAGTTCGACATCACAATATTAACGTAGTG
>CALCGG010000106.1 GCA_937900945.1 uncultured Sulfurimonas sp.
TGGAAAAAAAAGAGAGTGACTCCAAAGATGACTATTTAGTTCTGAGCTCCATAGAATACTATACAAAAATTGTTCAAAGCGTGGTTTAGAAATGATTCAAAAAATAATACTTATAAACTCTGCAAATTTTAACTTTTTAGAGGTGGATTTACGAAAAGACCTCTTTTTCTTAGGAGACAATGGCAGCGGTAAAACCACCGTTATCAGAGCTATGCACTATCTTTATAGCGGAGATGTCAGAAATCTTGGGATTCCCAGCGATAAAGAGGGGTTTAAAGAGTATTACTTTCAGTACCAAAACTCTTACATTATTTATGTATTTGAAGATTTCTTCATCTTTATGTATAAGACTTCAGGAGAGATTGTCAAGCTGTTTTCTAAGCAGAAATTTGAGCGTAGCAAAATCATAAATGAAGAAAATGAACTCTACGGATTAGATGAGATTAAAAGATATGCAAAGTCGCCAAATCTTAAAAAAACAGTGAAGTCGTTGAGTGAATATAGAGAAATCATCTATGGAAATAACAGCCGATATTTAGATTTTAAATTTACCTCCATCCGAAACAGTGATACTTTTATTGGGCTTTTTAATGAGATATTTAACATTGACAAGTCTATCATAGATTCAAGAAGTATAAAAAAAGCTATACAGACTACACTTGATTATGAAAAAAATGTTATAGATTTTAACCATGAAGAGTATCTGCAAAAAATATATGAGTTTAAATCTGAGTATAAGTTTTTCAAAGAGTTTGAAAAGCAAAAGAAAAACATAGATGAAGCTTTTGCTTTAAAAGAGACCCTTTTAGCTTTAGAAAGTGATGTGAAGGATTTAAAAGAGCAGATAGTTTATAGAGTGGAGCTGGAGAAAAAAGAGTTAAGTAAAACAGTTGCACAATCTCTTAAAATAGAGATGGATTTGAGTCAAACAAAAGAATTTTATAAAATAAAGCAAAACAGTTTAAGCAAGTGTGAGACAAGATTTAGAACTCTTTTTAATGCTTTAGAGTTGAGTATACAAAAGATACGGGACCTAAAAGAGAAGTTTTCGCAAGATAATATTTTATCAAATAGAGATAGTGCCAATCAGTATGAAGAGATATTGCAAAGACATGGCGAGTTAAAAGAGAGCTTAATAAAATTGCAAAGAGGTTTTGAAGGCGAACTTGATAATATCAAAAAAGAACTCACAGAACTTGTCTACAAAAGAGATAAAGAACTTGCAAGAGAGTTTGAGGGTAAAAAGTTTCATAAGATAGAGCTTTTAAAAAATCTGCTTCATGAGAAGAGCCAGAAAGAAGAGCTGGATTTTGACATGAGGCAAAATGTGGCTTTGTTAGGTATTAACGATATACGAGATGAGATAACTCAGTTTGAAGAAGATATTAAAACTCAAAAATCTCTTTTAAATCTTTTAAATGAGGAGCATAAAAGCACTCTTAAAAGTATTCGAAATAGTTATGAGATACAAGAAGATAAGAACAAATCAGAGATAAAAACTAAGCTAGAGCTCATAGATAGCAAAAAAAGAGATATCAATGGCTTTGTATATGACTTAAAAGATTTAAAACGCTCTTATGAGAGAGAAGTGAGTGAAAATGAAAACAGTTACAAACTAGAGATAAACAGACAACTCAAAGAGATACAAAAATATACAACAATGATTTTTTCAAAACCAGACTCATTCAAAGCATTTCTTCATGACGAGGTGGATGGCTGGGAGCGGGAACTTTATCCGATACTCGATGATAGTCTACTAGATATAAGCGTAGATGAGTTAAAGCCTAAACTCCTTGCTCATGAGAGACTTTTTTCTATAGAACTGGATAAGTCAAGCTTAAAAAGTATACTTACAGTGGATGAAGCAAACACAAAAATAGAAGCGCTTGAACTTCAAAAAGAGAACTTAGATGCCAGCTATAAAGAGTCTTTTCAAAAAACTGAACTTAAATACAAAATGGACGAAAATAAAATACAAGAGAAAACAGAGTTTGCCACTAAAGAGATAGAAATACTCCATGCGGAGATAGATACTTTAAGGGAAAATATAAAATCTTTAAAGGAAGAACTTGCTTTAAAAATAGCTGATGCACAAGGTACGCATAGAGTAAAAGAGGATAAACACAACCTAAACATTAAAAATTTACAATTAGAGCTTAAGTATAACGGACAAGAGATTGAGAAAATTCATCATGAAATAAGATTGGATAGAATAAATGTTACCAATTTATTGAAAGATTTAAGAGATGAATATGAAGAAAATGTAAATGTGGCGGACAAAACACTCAAGATATGGCTACAAGAAGAGCAAGCAAAAATAAACTCCCTTATAGAACTCAAAGAGGAGCAAAAGTATAAAATAACTAAAGATGAAAGGCTAAAACAGCTTGAACTAGGTATTGCAAAAAAAGAGGCGGAGTTATCTCTGTCCATAAGAGCCAAAGAGTTTTTAGCAGAGTATGAAAAATCAAAAGATGATATAAATTCACTAGCTCAAAAAGAGAGCAAACAAAAAAATATCAGACTTAAAAATGAAGAGTTTAAAAAGCGGCTTGAGTTAAAAATAGAAAATTATGCTTATAAGAGCGAAGAACTTACAGAGGCTAAAAAAACCCTTTTGAGCCAAGATAAAAAGTTGAAAAAAGGTGTAGCAGAGTTTGAACTTTTAAATGATGATTTTGAGTTGATATCTCCAATAGAAAGTGGTGTGTATTTGTATCTTTTGGTAGAGAAATATAATGCGATTCTGACAGAATATAAAAGTAAAAAAATTGACCTCAAATCAAAACTTGATAAAATCAACGCTCTTAAAAACTCTCAAAATGAGATAGATGTGAATTTTAGATTTGAAGAGTATGACCATAATGTTTTTATCTCCGAGAGTCTCAATACAGTTGTAAAACTCGATGAGATTGTAGAATTTAAAAATAAAAAGCTTGAGATAGTAAAGCATAGCGGACATAAAAAGTTTATCAACTTTGTCAACAACTTACTGCCTCAAAAAATGTCAGTTTTTAATGATAGTGAAGATAAATTTTTATCTCAGGTCGCAAAGATAAACAAAAACTTATCAGAGATAGACTTTGGAGTGATAAAAAATATCAGGATGGAAACTCAAGTAGGTGATAAAAAGAGTATAGCTAAACTTTTAAATGAGTTAAATGTCAATGTATCAAATCTAAGCTCATTGTTACATGAGGGTTCACTTTTTTACGACAAAGAAGAGGTACTTCTGGAATTAAATAGATTGGAGATGAAATTTAAAGAGATAAAGTACGAGCTAAAAGGCAACTCTATCTCTTTGCAAGACACTATAGATTTAACCCTTTCATTTAATGAAAACGGTAAGCAAGTATCGGAGGTTTCGCAACTCAAAAATGAAAGCTCAACCGGTGGAAGCATGCTGCTTAAAATTGCTATAGCTATATCAATTCTGAAGCTTTTTATCACAGAAGATGAAACTCCATTTTTCCTTATAGTTGATGAGGTCTCAAGACTCCATAGTACAAATCAGGAAAAATTAAGAGAGTTTGCAAACGCTAAAGGTTTTGGGATAATATTTGTAACACCTGAACCAACTTATTCAAAACCAGATGTGATAAAATACTATAGATTTAGAAAAAACAGAGATAATGAGTTTGAAGCGATTGAACTCAATGTGTAAAATAATAAAGTAGGTGTTTTATTTTAATACTAAATTAAAACTTAATTTAGTACAATGTTTATAGTTGAAAAGGATTAGTAAAATGTATTTAAGTCAAGACATAAAACCTATAAGTTATTTAAAGTCAAAAACTGCGGATGTAATAAATGGAGTAAATGATACTCATAGAACTGTTATAATCACTCAAAATGGCGAAGCAAAGGCAGTAGTTCAGGATATAAAAAGTTATGAAAATTTGCAAAATTCTCTAGCTTTACTAAAGCTGATTGTTCAAAGTGAGAATGATATTGAGAGTGGCAATGTTACAGCCCAAGAAGTAATGTTTGATGCTTTAGAAGAAAAGCTTTTTACAAAATGAATGATACTAAAAAGTATGAAGTTTTATGGGCTGATAGTGCCATATTTGATTTAGAGCAGATTATTGAATATATAAAATTAGATAGCGTTAGTACCGCTAAAAAAATATTTTCCGAGTTAAGAGAAAAAGGTAATACTCTGTACTATTTTCCCGCTAAAGGAAAAATTGTTCCAGAATTACAAAGTATAGGGATAGTCAAGTATAGAGAAATCATCCATAAAAGATGGAAAATTATTTATAAAATACGAGAGTCAAGAGTATATATTTTAGTAGTTGTTGATTCTAGCCAGGATTTAGAAACTATTTTATTTCAGAGATTGATAAATAAAAACTAATGGGAACACCTTATGAACAAACAAGATTTTAACGACGGACTTTTAGGCTTTTTAGATGCTTCGCCTACACCTTTTCATGCTACACAAAACATGTCTATGATGTTTGAAAATGCCGGATTTACTAAACTCGATGAAAAAGAGAGATGGATGTTGGAGGAGGGGTGTAAGTATTATGTTACTCGTAATGACTCTTCTGTTATCGCTTTTACTTACCCTTCACATGTAAAGGGTTACACAATGGTCGGGGCGCATACTGATTCGCCGAACTTGAAGCTCAAGCCGAATCCTGTTATAAAAAATGACGGAGTTGTGAAGTTTGGGGTTGAGCCTTATGGCGGAGTACTTTTAAATACATGGTTTGACAGAGATTTGTCCTTGGCGGGGAGAGTTTCTTATCTTGGGAGTGATGATGTAATAGCGGATGCTTTTATAGATGTGCAAAAAGCTATTGCTATTATCCCATCGTTAGCGATACATCTTGATAAAGAGGTTCATGAAAACAAAAGTGTAAATGCTCAGACGGACATCACGCCTATCCTTACATGTAACGAAGATTTTGAACTTGACGAGTTTATAAAATGGCAGCTTGATAAGCTTGGGATTAAAGATGTGAAAGAGCTTTATGCAAATGAGCTTAGTTTTTATGACACGCAAAAAGCCTCTGTAGTAGGTTTAAACAATGATTTTATCGCAAGTGCCAGACTCGATAATCTCCTCAGCTGTTATGTCGGGATGCTAAGCATTTGCAGTGTTGATGAAAATATGCCTATGCTGTTTATCGCAAGCGACCATGAAGAGATTGGAAGCGGTTCAACTTCAGGGGCAGGGGGTTCATTTTTGGAGAGTACTTTAAAGCGGATGTTTACTGATTTTGAAGAGTATACTCAGATGATTCGCTCATCTCTTTTGATTTCGGCAGATAACGCACATGCCATCCATCCAAACTATCCATCAAAACATGACAAAGAACATGCACCGCATATCAACAAAGGTGTAGTTATCAAAGTAAATGCAAACCAGCGCTACGCTTCGAGCTCTACAACGATTTCAAGATTTCTACATGTAGCCTCATCGCTTGGAGAGAAAACACAAAACTACGTGGCAAGAAGCGACATGGGATGCGGTTCAACCATCGGTCCCATAACTGCCACAAGACTTGGGATAGATACTTTGGACGTCGGACTTCCAACGTTTGCCATGCACTCGGTTCGTGAGCTTTGCGGTAGCGATGATGCGCATTCGCTCTATAAAATACTTGTAGGTTTCAACAAATAATGTCAACAATTACACCTGAGGAATTAAACCTTTTAATCGAGCAGACATACAAGGTGGAAAAAGAGTTTACAGAGCTGAAAGAATCTTATACTCATCTACAAAACACTGTTGAAAAAGTGGTAGAGTTTTTACCAAATGCCGTTTGGATTTTAGAAGAAGACGGGGAGATATTTTTACAAAATTCACAAGCGAAGTCTTTGGGCAAGCTCTTAGAACTTTTAGAGTCAAAAAATGATGATTATGAAGTTGCATTTAACAAGCGTTCGTATCTTATAAAAAGCTCATCTTACCAAGATAAGTACATGTTAAGTGCTACAGATATTACAGAGCAAAAAAGAAAAGAAAATCTTGCGACCATGGGGCAGATGGCAGCACATCTCTCTCATGAGATACGAAACCCTATAGGCTCTATTTCATTGCTGAGTTCAGCTCTGAAAAAAAGGGTGATTCCTGAAAATATCCCCATAGTTGAAGAGATACAAAAATCAGTGTATCGTATAGACAGAATTATAAAAGCAACCTTGATGTTTGCAAAGGGCGTTGAGGCAAATAAAGCACCTATTATGTTGAGCGAGTTAAAAGGGTCTATTGACATGGCTATCGCTTATTATGCTTATTCTAAAGAGATAAAGTTTATATTTCCGGAAGAAAAGTTTACTTTACATGGAGATAAAGATCTGCTTGAGATGCTTTTTTCAAATTTTATAATTAATGCCATCGATGCAATTGAGCTAGACGATAACGAAGAGGGTGAGATAGAGATAATTTATGAAGCAGATAATAGATTTCATAAATTTTATATCTATGACACGGGTGTGGCGATTGAAGATAAAAAAGATTTGTTTGAGGCCTTTGTAAGCACAAAAGTTAAAGGTAACGGTTTAGGACTTGTTTTATCCCGTCAAATAGCTGAAGCGCATGGCGGAAGCGTTGAGCTTATGAATGGTGAAAGAAAAGGTTTTGAGAT
>CALCGG010000107.1 GCA_937900945.1 uncultured Sulfurimonas sp.
AAGACTTTTATAAGTTGGAGAGAGATGTTGAGCAATGATATATGCCATGTTACTGCTCGCTGGCAAGTTTTGTATAAATGCTTGTAAAGCTTCTAAACCGCCGGCACTGGCACCTATACCAATTACAATTATGTCGTTTTTACCCATTTAGCAGCCTTGTTAATACAAAATGTATTATTTGAAATTATTATATCAAAATATGTTGAATATTTGATTTGTTCACATGTGATAATGCAAGACAGCTAAACTAAAAAAAACGGCATTAAAACACCAACTCCGCTTCTGGATTGAGTTCGGCCTCAGAACGAGGCGGCTTGGAAATATCACTGAAGTACTCTTTTTTATTATCAATAGTTACTTCAATTATCCCCTCTGGGACTTCGAATTCTCTTTGGATTTGCGGATACAATTTAAGAACATTTTCATAATACTTAGAAAATGCAGGTCCGGCGATTCTGCCACCTGTTTCTTTTTTATACATTGGAGTATTATCGTCGTTTCCAAACCAGACAACTGTTTCAATCGTAGGAGAATAGCCGGCAAACCAGCCATCCATGTTGTTGTTTGTTGTTCCTGTTTTACCGGCGACTTCGATACCTTTTACTCTAGCTCTTCGTCCAGTTCCTCTTGTCACAACATCTTTTAAAATTGTTGTCATGATGAAAGCCTGTGTTTTTTCTGTGATAAAAAGGCTCTCCTCATTTTTTTCATAGACAGTTCTGCCATTTTTATCAATGCTACTGATAAGATGAGGCTTAACCTGAATACCGCCGTTTGCAAAAGATGTATAATAATGCGCCAATTCTAAAGGGGAAAGAGAGATAGTCCCAAGTGCAAGAGATAAATCAGGCGGAAGATTTGCAATGCCGAATTTTTTGAGTTCACGCAAAATCTGTGTTAATCCTATATCATTTACAAGATTAATCGTAGCCAGATTTCTTGAGTGAACAAGTGCTTCTCTAAGCGGAATAAGTCCTTTATAATTTTTCTCATAATTATCCGGTTGCCATTTCAACTCTTCTCCATTTTTTTCATAGGTATATGTTTTGGCAATATCGATTAATTTTGTAGCACCGGAATAACCAAGATCGATTGCCACCTGATAGATAAAAGGTTTAAATGCAGAACCAGGCTGACGATGCCCTTGAGTTGCACGGTTATAGGAACTTTTTGTATAATCAACACTTCCAACCAGCGCTAAAATGTCTCCTGTTTTTGAGTCCAAACTCACCAAAGCACCATTCAAAATCGATGTATTGATGTCTGAGATTTCAAATGTAGAATCTTTTTTGAGCGATTTTGCCTCTTGTTCTTTATAGCCTCGAATCCTCTCAAGTGAGCCTTCATAAGCGAACTTTAAAGATTCTTCTGCAGCCTCTTGCAGCCTTAAATCAATCGTTGTATATATTTCATAACCGCCTGTCCTGATATCAGTTATCCCTATTTCTCCAGCACGTCGGACAACTTCATCGACTATGAACGGAGCTTTGTTCTGGGTCAGTGTATCATCAAACACTTTTGGGCTCTCAGCCAAGGCTTTATTGTAATCAACATCATCAATCCAGCCCAAAGTATACATTCTGGATATAACACGATTTGCCCGACCCATAGATATCTCATAATTTTTTGTCGGTGCATAACTGCTTGGAGCTTTTGGCAGTCCCACCAAAATTGCCATCTCTTTAAGAGTCAATTCATCAAGATTTTTATGAAAATATCCATCTGCTGCTGTTTTGATTCCATAGTATGCATGTCCAAAATAGATCTCATTTAAGTATCTTTCTAAAATTTGCTCTTTTGTTAAGTCTTGCTCAAGTTTTATAGAATATATAAGCTCTTTTACTTTTCTCGAGAGTTTCTTTTCTCTGGTTAAAAGTCTGTTTTTTACAAGCTGTTGCGTTATGGTACTCGCACCCTCAACCATCTTTCCTGCTTTAATATCTTTGATTATTGCACGAAATATTGCATCAGGATTGACTCCTCGATGCTCAAAAAATGTTGTATCTTCTATGGCTAAAAGAGCTTCTATAATCCTCGGAGGGATTTCATCAAATGAAGCGTAATATCTATGTCTTTTGTAAAAAATATTTGCTATTTTTTCGCCATTTTTATCATAAATTCTTGTGGTTACGGATGGTTTGTAATCAATTAAAGATGAAATATCATAATCAACATTGACTAAATAATATCCTAAAATCAAAAAAGGGGATAAAAATCCAAGTATAAATATTGTTAAGAATATTTTTTTTATTATCTTCATAGTCTAAATTCCCTATTAGCAAAATTTGCTTCTATTAATGTTTTCGTATAGTCTGCTTGTGGATTTTTTAAAACACTGTCCATTTTCCCGCCCTCGACAACTTTGCCATTCTTTATCACACAAATATCTTCACACAGACTAAGTGCCGAGTTCATGTCATGTGTAACAAAAAGTATCTTAAATCCAAACTCTGAGCGCAACTCTTTTAACAGGTCTAAAATCAAAACTCTATTCTCAGGGTCAAGCGCTGTAGTCGGTTCATCAAGAAGCAGCAACTGAGGCTCAGACTCCAATGCCATAGCAATAATCACTCTTTGGAGTTGACCGCCGGACAACTCCGGCGGAAATCTATCCAAAAACTCAACATCCAGACCTACTCTTTTAAAAAGAGCCTCTACTTTGCTTATCGGCGTAAAAAACTGCTTTCTAATTTTTGTCAGAGGAGAGAGTGCAGTAAAGGGGTTTTGAGGAACAAAAGATATACTTTTTCCAGCCTTTAACTCATAAACACTGTCATGCTCCAACTCGCAGGACATACTGCTTGGCAACATCCCGAGCAAGGCTTTTAGCGTCAAACTTTTCCCACTCCCACTTTGCCCGACAAGTGCCAATGAAGAAGATATTTGAAACTCTATATCCACTAAAGTTTGCTCATTTAAAGTTATATGCAGTTTAGAAATTTTCATTTTTTTATTTTAGCCAAATTTATGCACAATGCTCTTAATTCATCACTACTTTGTCCAAGTCTTGCAATAAGTCTTATGATTGCTTTTGGTACGGTCGGCTGTCTTATACCGCCAACTGCAAAGCCTTGTTTATACAACTCATTTTTTATCTCTAGCACTTTTTTGTTGTCATCTATCAAGATAGGAACTATCAGGGCATCAATTTTGATGCCCAATTCTTCATAAACTATCTTTTGACGGAGCTTTATTTCTGCTTTTAAACTTTCTTTGTTTTCAAGTATATATTTCAAGGAGTTGTGTGCCAAAAGTGTATCGTATAAAGATAATGAAGTGGCGTAGATGATAGGTTTGGCACGGTTTATGAGATACTCGATTATGTGCTCTGAGGCAAGTATAAATGCTCCAAAACTTCCATACGCTTTTCCTAATGTTCCCATCTTAATGTGGTTTGGTTGTATGGCTATCTTGTAAAAATCAAAAACACCCATGAGATTATCCCCGACAACTCCACTGCTGTGAGCTTCATCCACAATCAAAAGAGCATCCTCTTTTTCGCAGATATCAAACACTTCTCTTGGGACAATATCGCCGTCCATAGAGTAAATTCCCTCAACTGCAACTATTTTTCTCCTTACATGTGAGTATGTTCTAAATAGATTTTTTAATTCTCCCATATCATTATGGGCAAAGAAATGAACTTTCACATGTCGAAGATTTGTGGCTAAAACTCCGGAGGCGTGATAACTTTCATCCATAAAAAGCACATCACCTTTTCTAACCAGAGAGTCTATAAGTGCTATATTTGCATTAAACCCGCTTCCCAAAATAACCCCGTCCTCAAAGCCGTTTGCCTCACACAAAGCCTGTTCAAAATCTTTATGAATCTGATGATAGCCATTTACTAAAAGTGAAGCTTTTGAGCTGTGAGCAGGAAGCTCTGCGAGTGTTTTACATGTAGAGTTATGAAGTTCTTTATTGTGTGAGAGTCCAAGATAATCATTTGAGGCAAAATCTAAAACAGAGTTATCTACAACTTCTCTTGTTCTGTATCTTCGAGACTTTTTCAGAGCTTTTAGCTCATTTTCGTAATAATTCATCGAACAACCACTCTATTTCTGCCACTTTCTTTAGCTTCATAGAGAGCTGAATCCACTCTTTTATACAAGAACTCTTCACTTTCACCTTTTATATACTGAGTCACTCCAAAACTCATCGTAAGTGCTAAAATCTGCTTATGAGTTTCTATCTCTTGTCTTAATTTTTCTGCTATTATTTGTGCATCTTCCTCAGTAGCATATGGAAGTATTATCATAAACTCTTCTCCGCCGATTCTGCAAAATACATCAACATCTCTTAAATAAGATTTTATAAGCTTTGAATATTCAACTAAGACTTCATCTCCGACATTGTGTCCATGTGTATCATTAATCTTTTTAAAAAAATCAATATCTATCATAATTACAGACAATGCATTTCCATACCTTTTGGCACGTTTAATCTCTTCTTCAATTTTTTGCTGAAAATATCTTCGATTATAAATGCCGGTTAAATGATCTGTTATCGTTAAATATTCCAACTCTTTTTGATAATTTTCTTCTTTAGTGATATCTGTTAGAACTATAGAGTAATCTTTACTCTCAGAAGAAACCAAAACAGCATTCACTCTAAAATAATATTCTTTTCCAGATATATTAATTTTTGCCTTATGAATTTTATCTTGGTTTTCTACTATATGATCTACCCAATATTTACCATTTACCTCTTTCTTCAAATATCCGTTTGCATCTACAAAAAAATCGCATATGCAATTATGTTCTTTTTTAAATGTTTCAAGATCTTTATATTGACTGAAATATTTAAAGAATGCGTTATTTACTTCTAAAATTCTTTTTTTGTTATTTATAATCACAATATTTGTAGCGGTATCAATAATATTCTTATAATAGATTTTTTGTTTTTTGTTTCTGAAAAAAAGTATTACGGTAACAATTACCAAAATACTCAATAAAACCAATCCAGAAAGACTTGTCCATTTAAACATAAAATATTCTAAATCCATACTGGAGATATCAACTATTTTTTTGAACATAATAAAATAACCGATAGTATCTGCATTAGAATCATTTAAAGGATAAGAAACTATTATATAGCCTTGGTCTTCTTTATATGAGTTATTAAAATAATTTTGAGGGTTATGATTTTGCAAATAATTTCTAAACTCCAGAGGTGCATCTACATTTGCAACATAATAATCATCCACAAACATCTTGGTAAATGGATCTATTAATTGTTTTTTATACTCTTTTTTCAACAATACAACCGAACTTATATTGTTTTTGCTTAACTGCCTTGATATAGAGTTAAAATGAGAAACTACTTCTAAAACTCCCACTAATCTCTCTTTAAGAAACACTGGAGCAATAGCCTTTATAGAGAGGTCATATTTCCCTACACTGATGGAAAAAGTAGCTTTTTTTGTACGAGTTACAGTTACTAAATCTTTTCTAAGATCATATAAACTATCATTCTTTTTGTCGTTCCAACTTCTATAAAGGCAGGTTAGATTTTCATCTAAAATCTGTACCCATATATTTTTATAAACGGTATTTTCTCTGATTTTACCAACTAAATCATTATAATGATTTTGGGGAATATTTTTATTTACAATATACTGCGCCAAATCTTTAGAATTAACCATACTTAAAGCCATAGCCATAGTAGAATTCTGTTTTAAAGATATCATATCTGCAACTGAACTTTGCATAGACTCAGCTTGAAGTTTTATTTTTGAATTGAGCATCTTAGTTCTGGATGATTTCAGAAATTCTACATAACCCCATGTACCTGCAAAAGTAAATAAAGATATAAAGAAAATAAACCCAGCTAATTTATAATTTTTCAAAACATTGGCTCCATTAAAATTGTTCCGGCATTATTCTTACATAAATCGTTTTAAAATCTCTACATGTAAGCCCATCGCAGTACTCTCATCTCCGCGAACTTCTTTTATATACTCTTTACAAAAGCCCTCAACCATGCATGCACCGGCTTTTCCTCTCCAGTCGTTACCTTCTAAATATCTATCTAAATCGTCCAAGTCAAAATTATCAAAAATATAATCAGTTGAAGAGATATCTATAATCTTTTGCTCGGGAGATTGAAAAATCATACAGGTAATAATGGAGGTGATATTGCCGCTTTGAGTCATTAAAATATTTCTGGCATCATCTCTGCATCTGGCTTTTCTAAGTATTTGACCTTGTGAAGTCACAACAGTGTCAGCCACTAAAATGGGGTAATCTTCGTAACCAAAAGCTTTTAAATTTGCCTCATATTTTCCAAGTGTTGCTTGATATACAAAATTTTTAGGGGAATTTGCCACGATTTTATCTTCATCAAAATCTACACTCTCTTGAAGAAACTCTATGCCGGCTTCTCTTAGAAGCATGGCACGAGTCTCTGATGATGAAGCTAGTCGTAGCATGCAAAGTCCTTGGTCATAAATAACCCTAACTTCA
>CALCGG010000108.1 GCA_937900945.1 uncultured Sulfurimonas sp.
TCCAAAGACTTTTAGAATTTAACGGCATAAAAGAGAAGCGGCTCAAGAAGATTCAGGACTCTTGGAAAAAGTTTCGCTCCATGAGACGGCTTGGGGAATTTTTGAGCCCTTACGATGTCTCTCCTGCACTTTTAACCACCATCGCAACCGCCATGAAAGACGTGGACGAACCTTGCACCAAGATAAAAGAAAATCCCTATATTTTAACTTCCATAAATTCGATTGGGTTTAAAAGAGCTGATGAATTGGCTCTGAAAATGGGTGTGCAAAAAGAGAACGACGGACGGATAAGTTCTGCTATGGATTATGTGCTTTTAAACTATTGCGAACAACAGGGAAACAGTTGTGTTGCAAAAGAAATTTTATTTTCAGAGCTTGATGCCCTTTTATCGTTTAGCGGCAAAAATCATCTTTACGAAGCAGCGCTCATCGAGCGAGTGCACGAGCAAAGCATAGTGATTATGAAAAATGAGAGGGTTGCGCCTGCGAGACTTTATGACGCAGAAAAATATTTGTATGACAGTTTTAAAGCTCGTGCAAAACTTGACAGCGGCGGATTTGTAAAAGATTTAGATGAGTTTTTAAAGAAGAGTGACTTACAGCTTGGCGAGCAGCAAAAAGAAGCTGTTGAGATGATAAACAAAGGGGCATCTCTACTCTTTTTGGTCGGTTATGCAGGAACCGGTAAAAGTACCACTTCAAAAACAATTTTAAATCTTTTAAATACAAAATATGATGACAAAGAGATTATGACATGTGCTCTAAGTGGGATAGCGTCACAGCGGATTGCAGATACGACCGGATATGAAAGTGCAACTATCCAGAGTTTGCTTATAAAATATGAGAAGATGGATACTTTCCCTTTTTCTGTGCTTCTGATAGACGAAGCTTCCATGATAAATTCATCTTTATTTGCAAGGCTCATGTCAAAGGTAAGCAAGAGTGCGATAGTGATTATAGTCGGAGATGACGCACAGCTTCCTCCCATTGGTGCAGGAAATGTTTTGAGTGATGCTTTGACTTTAGAGATAGCGCCGATAGTAAAACTTACAAAGATTTACCGTCAAAGTGAAGACCAAGCCATAACAGTTATAGCAAATGAAATCAGAACAGGTGTTGTTCCTGAGTACAGAAAAAAATATGAAGATTTTGAATTTATAGATATTTCCATAGATAATTATT
>CALCGG010000109.1 GCA_937900945.1 uncultured Sulfurimonas sp.
CTGGCAAAAACAGATATATTATTTTTGATGCAAAATAAAGTTCTTGCAAAACTATGAATAAAAAAGAAAAGTTGCATCTAAAAAGTAGAATTTCTTCAAATCAAAATACTTCTATTGTTGAAAAAAATCCATATTTTTATAGAATTATCATATCATAAGCGATTTATTGTAAAATAACATATTTAATTTTATAAAAGGTTACATTGTGAGCATTTACAGAGAGTACGACATCAGAGGTATTTACGAAAAAGAGCTGAATGAGCAAAGTGTTGTTCGCATAGGTTATACCTTAGCTTCGAAAATATCCGGTGAATATGTGGCAGTTGGCTACGATGCCAGAAGCCACTCTCCTATACTTTTTGAGTACCTTGTTCGTGGTTTAAATGCCGGCGGGAAAAAAGTTTTGGATATGGGGCTTGTACCTACTCCTGTCAACTACTTTACAAACTATCAGGAATGGAATGGCATCACTCCATCCGCTTCTGTCATGATTACCGGTTCACACAATCCTAGCGAATATAACGGTTTTAAAATCACGGTAGATAAATCACCTTTTTTTGGTGAAGATATTTACGCACTTGGACGTGAATGTGAAGCTATGGGGACAGTTCCACATGTAGAGCGTAATGTTGCTAAGATAGATGCACTTACTCGCTATATCGACTTCTTGGTAGAAGAATTTCAACATCTAAAAGGGATGCCTACTCGTATAGTTTACGACTGTGGAAACGGTGTTGCCGGTGTTGTGACTGAGAGAATTTTTGGTGCACTTGAACTTACAACAAAAGGTTTATATATTGAGCCAGACGGCACTTTTCCGAACCATCACCCAGACCCCTCAGATGAACATAATTTAGAGGATGTCAAAAAACTTCTAGAGGCTGAGGGAGATATCGCTTTTGCATATGACGGAGATGCTGACAGAATTGCAGTTTTAACTCACAAAAACAATATCAAAGGTGACATGATGGCTCTTTTGTATTCCATGAAAATGGATAAGCCGATTGTTATCGGAGAAGTCAAATGTTCTCAAGTGATGTACGATGAGCTTGCAAAGCGCGGTGCGACAGCCATCATGTATAAAACTGGTCATTCGAACTTAAAAGTAAAGATGAAAGAAACAAATGCCGATTTAGCCTGTGAAGTAAGCGGGCATGTGTTTTTTAAAAATCGTTACTTTGGTTATGATGATGCCATCTATGCGACTCTAAGAATGTTAGAGTTGATTCATGACGGCATTGATTTAGACGCCGAACTTGCAAAACTTCCGCAAGTGTTTTCAACTGAGGAAATAAAAGTAAAAACAACGGAATCTGAGAAATTTAAAATTATAGATAAAATAAAAGAACTTTTAAAAAATCCGCCTGCCGATTTTCCACTAATAAAAGATATAATAGAAGTAGACGGTGTACGTATCAATTTTGAAGATGGATGGGGGCTTGTAAGAGCCAGCAACACAACACCCGTCCTTGTAACTCGTTTTGAGTCAACTTCAAAAGATACAGCAAAATTTTATGAAAATGCTGTAAATCAGCTAATTCAAAAAGCAAAAAATTTATTATAAAATTCTTAAACGATGATGAAGGCAGTATAACATGGATATAATTGAACAAGGGAAACTTGGCACTTACAACAAGCTATCTGTATTATATGCTCAATTCACTTCAGAGAGCTACTTCAACCAAATCATACTCAAATCAATCTCAAGTGAATTTCACAGTGCACTTGGAATAGAAGACACTCTCAACAAGTACAACAACTTCAAAGAGATTAACAATGTATTTTTTGATGTAGTTATCGTTGACAATAGATTTGGATTAGGCATTTGTCATAAATTATTGCAGATAAACAATTCCCAAAGAATCATTATTAAAGTGAGCGTGGAAAATAATGAAAACCTATCCAACTTTTATGTGAGCGGTTTTGATGAATTTATCTATGAACCCTTAAGTAAATATTCTCTTGAAAAAACTTTTTACAAAATATCAGAACAAATGGATTACAGCAATCTCTTAACCCGCAGTTTAGAGAGACTCAATGAAGATATGACGACAGTGGTATCAGGATATGAAAACAAACTGGAAAATGTAGAAAGTCAGCTTGAAACGAGAAGCGCATTTTTTGCGAGCATGAGCCATGAAATCAGAACCCCTATGAATGCAATCATGGGAATGAGTCAAATACTCATGGATGACAATACATTAAATAGAAACCAGCTCGAAAGTGCAAAAACGATAAACAGAGCTGCAAATATGCTGCTGGGTATTATAAATGACTTACTGGATTTTTCAAAAATAGAAGCCGGTAAAATAGTTTTAGAAAAAACATCCTTTGACCTCAACATGATTTTAAGCTACTTGGCAGACATGACAATTTTAAAAGCTCAAGAAAAAGGAATATACCTTACATTTGACATTGATCATAATACTGGAAAAAATTATTTAGGAGACCCTCTTCGCATCTCTCAAGTGCTCCTTAATTTAGTAAGTAATGCCATAAAGTTTACCAATGAGGGCGGTATAATTCTTAGCATCAAAACAATTGATACAGTGAATGGAAAATCTACTATGCAATTTGAAATAAAGGACACTGGAATAGGAATAAGCAGTGAAGCACTTTTAAATCTTTTTCAAAGCTATACACAGGCTGCAAGCGATACAAGCCGCAAGTATGGCGGGACTGGACTAGGTTTAACTATTTCCAAACAACTTGTTCAAATTATGCATGGAAAAATTTGGGTTGAGAGTGTAGAAGGGAAAGGTACAACTTTTTTTGTTACCATTACTTTAGATACAGATAACGAACAAAGAAATTACCGTCTGCCATCAAAAGACCTCATGGATAGGAAAGTCTTAATCATGGACTCAAACTTTAACTCTGTTGAATCACTTAAAAACTTAATCACATATTTTCATATGCCTGTAGAAAGTGCCACAAACATTGAAAATGCAAATATTTTAATGGCTGAGAATAAATTTGATATTTTATTTATTGATAAAGACATGTACGACTTGTTTGATGTCAAGGGATACAAGCTTAAAAGCAAAGCTCAAATAGTCTTAATCGAGAACTGGAAAAATATTGTAAAAAATGAAAAGATTGATTATTCTGTCGTAGATGAAATACTGAAAAAACCTTTTCATCAACAAATGATTTTTGAGATTTTTTCAAATTTATATAATATAGACGGTACTCAAAAC
>CALCGG010000110.1 GCA_937900945.1 uncultured Sulfurimonas sp.
TCCCGTGCTCTTAATGACGGCTTTTCAGGCGGAGAGAAGAAACGCAATGAAATCTTGCAGATGGAGATTTTACAACCTGATGTTATTATTTTGGATGAGATTGACTCAGGTTTGGATATTGACGCCCTAAAGGCAGTTTCAGAGGGAATAAACAGGATGAAAAATGGTGAGAGAACCTTTTTGGTTATCACCCACTATAGTAGAATTTTAGACTATATTCATCCAGATTACATACATGTATTGCAAGATGGACAAATCATTAAAACCGGCGGACCTGAACTGGTTAAAACGCTTGAAGCCGAAGGATATCAAGCGATCCAAAAGGATTTATAATGCAAGCTGTAACCTTGGAGCTTGCAGATGCAAAGCATCCACTTTATGAGCGTTTGAGTTTGCTGGGTCTTCCCGGTAACAAGACTGAACACTATAAACATTTTGCAATAAAAGCACTTTTGGCACGTGAATATACTCTGAATATGCCACAGGTTTTTACGCCCTCAAAGGGTGAAAAATTAGTGATACAAAATGGTGTTGTAACAGAATTTCCAAAAGGTGTAAAGGTCAGTTTAAAGGACGATTTCACGGTCGATATGGAGCATTATGATGCACTTTATTTTCTTTCTCATACGCTTACTCCTACGGTAATTTGTATAGAAGTATTAGAAGATGCAGTCTTTGAATTAGAACATGAGTTTACGCATAAACAAACTTTTTTGCCTTATCGTATTTCATTTAAAACTGCACCTAACACTCGAGTAGAAGTGTTTGAGAAGTTTCAGACACAAGGAACTGAGAATAGTTTGCTGCTTTACGGAGTAGATGCGGAAGTTTCGGCTGATAGTACACTCTGCTGGATTCGTGATGAAAATACTTCACATGTAGAAACTGCTGTGATAGGAACGCATCATTATGATGTTGCAAAGCAAGGGGCTTTAGAGCTTAAAACTTTTGATTTTGGGAGTGGATTGGCTCTGCATCTGTATAAAATTGATTTGAGTGATTATGCATGGACTGATGCTTCACATCTAGTGTTGGCTACAGAAGAAGCGCGTCGCGGAAATGTTGTACATATCAACCACAATAAACCTTATGCAAAAAGTGTTCAAGAAGCGCGAACGATTTTAAAAGGCAAAGCAACAGGAATTTTTGACGGCAGAATCCGTGTCGGACATGAGGCGAGATTTTCAAGTGCCAAACAAAATTCAAAAGCTGTACTTCTAAGTGAGAGTGCTTACATGTATGCTAAACCGCAACTCGAGATTTATATCGATGAACTTGAAGCATCACATGGTTCGACCATAGGACAGCTCGATATAGATGCACTTTTTTATCTTCGCTCCCGCGGTATTGCGCTTGATGAAGCACGAAAGATGCTGGTTTTGGCATTTGCCGACACTTTGATTGACACGGTTGGCAATGAAGAAGCGGTAAAAAATATTCATGCAGATTTTGAAGCAGCTTATTATAAATAAAAAGGATACGCTATGACGATGGAAGAACAGGTTCAAGTATATAAAGAGGATTTAGAACTTTTGTCAGATAAAGATATGAAAATGGAGTATATTTTAGATTATGGCAAAGAAGCAAAGAAGCTTGATCTAAAGTATAAAACAGATGACAATATCATCAAAGGATGTTCTTCTCTTGCTTGGATGCATAAACAATTCAAGGATTCAAATATAATTCTTGAAGCTGAAGGTGATTCCATAATCGCCAAAGGGATGCTTGTGATGTTACTCGAGATTTTTAACAACCGCACACCGGATGAGATTTTATCTTTTGATTCAAAATTATTGATGCAGATGGGTGTCATGGAACTGCTTAGTCCGGTACGACAGCAGGGAATGGAAGCTTTTTTGGGTGTTATTTATGGATATGCAAACAAATGTAAGGAGGAAGGAAAATGAAATTTGCAGCAGTAAAAGAAAAAATAAAAGAAAAACTCAGAGATATTTATGATCCTGAAATTCCGGTCAATCTTTACGATTTGGGTCTGATTTATGGAATTGACTGCGCCAAAGAATCCGGCGGTACAAGATGTGTAGTCACTATGACTCTTACCTCTGCTACTTGTCCTGTAAGTGAGAGTATTTTGGAACAGGTTCGTAACATCAGTTCTCTCATAGAAGATGAACCGGGGCTCACTATAAGTGCTAATCTTGTTTTTGAACCGCCGTGGTCAAAAGAAAATATAACTGATGAAGCGAAACTTCATTTAGGAATGCTTTAGCCCTTTAAGTTAAAAAATATAAAATATAAAATCATTCCAACTATTGCTCGTGAGCCTATGGTAATAAAAGTATAAGTTTAAGATTTATAGAAGTGGATAAATTAGCTGATTATTGATATAAAACAATGCAAAGTTTGTGATTGCCAACTATAATACACACAATTAATCTTAAAAGGATATTACATGTCTTTGATTCCAAGTGAAGCAAAAAAAATAGAAGTTGCGGGTGCGACCGTAGACTTCTTTGAGTTAATAAAAGATGGACAAAGTAATTATTACTTTGACACTTCTAAGTGTGGTCCGCCAGATCCAATGGTAAATGCTATGAGTGGCTTAAGGCTTATAAAAAATACAAACAATAAGCTTATTATGATAAATCATAAAGCACCTGGCGGACTATTTGCTAAACTTGATTCTGATGTGTCTAGTGAAGTTGAAAATCTAGACAATGGTTTTGTTAGAGTTACTTTTACTAATATTAATAATAGCGGCGCAGATTCAGATTTAACTCAAACAAGCTGTCATGACTAAAAGTTTTTAATGTTTTCAATCTCTCAGGACTTTGCGCCTCCATTTAAGCTAATCTCTCCTTTTTTTATATTGGGGAGTCTTTTTTATCTTTTCTCATCATTTTACATATTTTTCTTTAGCGCGGCTGATATGTCTTTTTTAGATACAAAAGTGATTGGTTTTGTGCATCTGTTTTTACTCGGTTTTGTTATGATGACTATCTTTGGAGCAATGGCACAGTTAGTACCTGTTGTTCTTGAAGTAGGACATTTCGGAGTTGAACTGTTTTATGCAATCTGGCCTTTGCTGCTGATTGGGACATTGTTAATGGTATTTGGCTTTTTAGAAAGTCCTGCTCTTCTCCCTTATGGCGGAACAGTTGTTTTAATAGCTATGATGGTATTTGTAATGGAGATATTTCTGACAATGTTTAAGGTAAAGAAATTAAACATTGTCATGAGCAGTGTCCTTATCTCAAATACATTCTTATTTTTTGGTATTATCTTCGGACTTGTTATGGCCTTAGCATACGCAGGTACAATAGATGCAGATATTGGCTCACTTCTTAAAGCTCACGTTTATCTTGTTGTAGGCGGGTATATTTCTGTGACAATTATGGGATTATCCGTGGTGTTAATTCCAATGTTTGGTTTATCTCATGGTTTTTCCATGAAACCGTTAGAAATATCAATGGGCATGATGAGTTTAGCCGTAGTTTTAGTTGTTTTATCAGCATTTATAAAGTTTGATATAATAGAAAATTTTGGATATGCATTAGCAATAATTTCACAGTTAGTTTATTTTTATCATATTTATATTATCTACAAAACTAGAGCTAGAAAAGAAAGAGATATATATGCAATATCTTTGATATTTTCATACTTATCTCTAGTTGTTTCACTTTTACTTGGTATAGCATATTTTATTAGCAGTCATGAACCTTTACTTTTAGCTGCAGCTTGGCAGATGTTCTTTGGATTTTTTGGATTTTTGATTACCGGGCATATATATAAGATTATTCCATTTTTGGTATGGTTTGAGAGATTTTCTCCTCTTGTCGGAAAGCAAAAAGTTCCAATGCTCTCAGACATGGTTCCTAAAAAAAGTTCTTCCGCCCAGTTTTTTTTCTCTGCAATTGGTGTAAGCATTATTCTTGTGGCTATTTTATTGCAGAGCGATGTTCTTATGAAGGCCGGTGCATCGTTTTTAGTTGTCGGTGCTTTGGCATTTGTGAGAAGTGTGTTTTATATGATAAATTTTAAATAAAAGGAATGAATAATATGTATTCTAAAGAAGAATTATTTTTGGCTATTTCAACAGTTATAGATCCTGAAGTTGGCTACAATTTAGTGGAGATGGGGCTTATTTATGACGCTGAGTGTGATGAAAATGGAAATGCTCATGTAACTATGACTTTATCAACAAAAGCTTGTCCTCTTCATCAGATGATACTCCAGTGGGTAAAGGAGTCTGTTCTTAAAATGCAAGGGATAAAATCTGTTGAAGTTGATTTAGTGTGGGAACCGGCTTGGAATATAACTATGGCTGATGCACATGTAAAAAAAGCTTTATCAGGAGCATAAGCCTTTAGGCATAAAGCCTATTGCTTAGGCTCATGTATTTGAAAGCTTTTTTTAATTTTCAGCATTTCATAGATTGAAACTTCAGGCATCGCTTTTTCTATCAGTAAATCAACATCTTTGTATTTACCTTTCATAGACTTAATATCTTCATAACCTTTTGGTTTGATTTCGCTCATGGCAATATTGATAGCAGCAGCCCACATCAAAACAAGCATTACCCAAACAGTTTTTTTAGCATTGGCATAAATACCCACAAAATGAAAAGCAATGCTTAAAACAATTGCAACAATTAATACAATAGCTAGATTCATCAGTTTATTCTCTCTCCTGTTGGTGTTATTTTCAGATCTGTGTTTTCTAACATTTTATCTCCAAAACTCTTAACTCCTAATGTAGCGATTAACATTAAAAATATTACAAGAAAAAGAAATACTAATGCCATTGAATATCGTTTTATTACTTCCATCATTTAGAATTTTCAGGTTTTGACATGTCTGTAGTATATTCAATACATCTCGAAGTGTGAAAATCTCTTACAACATTATCGGATTTAAAAAGATCACCGTCTAATCTCCACTCAAGTGCTTTTGAAATTAACACCGATTGTGAAATTGTACGATGCATTTTATTTTCACAGATAATTACTCCACCTTCATTGAAAATTTCTTTTACCCCGTTCATTCGTGAAGTTGTCACATAATAGTGCGCTAAAATCATAATAGTAAATACAGAAAAAACTCCAATCATACCCCGTTTAAAAGCGACTTTTGGCACAAAATCTCTTGTTGTAACAACGGCAGTGACAGTTAAAAAGAAAATTCCTATAACTATGTATGGTAATTCTAATTCAAAAAAAAGTGGCATTAATTAACCTTCATTTTATTTTCTTCTTCCCAACTCTCAAAAGCTGGCGAAAAATATTCTATTCTTACTTTCTTAAATTCTCTCGATGAATAGAGTGGCATGTGAGCTTTTGATTTAATCTCGCTCGCCATTTCAGCGATGATTGCATTTGTTTCCTCTTTAGTCTTTCCATGAACCATTGTAAAAAGGTTATAAGGCCAATTTGCATATTTAGGACGAAGGTAGCAGTGACTCACTGCACTAAAAGCAGCGGCAGTTGCTCCAATCTCTTCTCCATTTTCTTCATCCACATCCCAAACAACCATGGCGTTAGCATTGAAACCTGCTTTTCTATGGTTTAAAATGGATGCGAATCTACGCATGATGCCAGCTTCTTGCAACTCGTTTAAAATTGAAAAAAATGTTTCATAATCAGTATCTAACTCTTCAACGGTTTTTTTAAATGGTTCACTTGTTATCTCTATGTCATGTTGAGCTTTGTGGATAATCTGGTGATGAAGTTTTGAAAGTTCTATCTCTCTATGCTCAACTTTTTTCACTTTTTCTTTTTTGTCATCTTTGCCTGTTGTGTCAAGTTTAACAGATATTTTAAAAAGCTTTAGAGTTGGAAGTATGATGTAATCTTGGGCATCAGTAAGTTCTGAAAGTATTTCTATGGTTTTTTCAAGCCCAAGTATAGAGTCTGGTGCAACAGCAAGTGTAAACCAGATGTTAAAATCATGATTTCTCTCATAATTATGTGAAATTCCCGGATGTGAGTTTATTATTTTAACAGCATCACTGATTTTATCTTCTGCTATTTTAAACGCAACTAATGAGGATTTATAACCTAAACGCTTTGTGTCAAATATAGCCGATGTCTGGCGGATAATATTTTTTTTCTTTTCTTCTTGTAAGATGCTTATAACTTCATCTTCGCTCATACCTAATTCGTCAGCGATAGCTTTAAACGGCCTGTGTTCTAAGGGAAATTTCTTCTGTATTCTTGAGAGTATTTCTTGTTTCATATTTTTTTTCTTTTTTTTAATTTTTTTATTGATATGGACTTCTTGTTAAGGAGCTCATGGACAAGAAGTCAGGCAATTATTGTATCTATTTAACATTAAAATAAATTGATGTAAATCAACAACTAACAGCTCATCTTTCAGCTATTGTTATAACACGAAACTGTATTATACTCTTTCAAGTAAACAAAAGGAATCTGATGGCTTATTTCCCCGCTTTTTTAAAACTAGATAATAAGAAAATCTTAATTGTGGGTGGTGGAAACATTGCTTATGAAAAACTGGAACATCTTTTAGATTTTACGCAAGACATATCTGTTATAGCTCCAGAGTTGTCTGCACAAATGAGTGAAAAGATTAAGGAAAAAAATTTAAGTTTTCATAAAAGAGCATATCAGGTTGGTGATATTAAAGAGTTTGCAATAGTTATTGTTGCGGTAGATGACATTGCATTGCAGTCAGAAATATTTGATGAATCAAAACAATATAATTGTCTATGCAATGCTGTTGATTCAGTAGATTATTGTGATTTTATTTTCCCTTCTTATGTAAAAAAAGATGACTTAACTATTGCTATCTCAACTTCAGGCGCCTCTCCTGCTATGGCAAAACATTTAAAACGTTTTTTTCAAAATATAATTCCAGAGGGAATATCAGCATTTTTAGACGAGATGAAAGAGCTACGCAGAACAATTCCAAAAGGCAAAGAAAGAATGAAAATGCTTGATAAAAAAGCAGAAGACTATATTAAAACTTGGAGTAAATAATGGATGTTAAAAAATGGTTGGGTGTTGGAGCTGTATTCGCATTTTTTGTAATGGGATTTATCGCGATGAAGCAGGCTATGCCGGAGGCTAAAGAAGATAGAATATATAAAGCTATTGAAGTATACAGTCCATATAAACTTGAAAAAAGAATGGCTGGACTGACAATAGTCAATACCCAGACCGGAATAAAAGAGATGCCTCAGAGTGCAGATGTATTACTTAGGTTGGATGAACTGAATAAAGAATGGGGTAAATCACATCTTAAAGTTAGTGAGAATGAAGTAACAGTTTTAGGAGACAACAATCAAAGTGTTGTAAAAATCTTTATAGAGACAAACAAAGAGAGAGAGTTTCTAAAAAGATTTTATGGAATTTAATGTTTTTGGTCTGAATCCTTCAATTTAAACGAGAAGAAGAGGGCAATCAACAGCATAATGACTGTGCTGCTATAAAGTGTAGTGTAATTAAAAAAATGTAAAATTATTCCGCCTAGTATAGAAAAAAATAGACCAAATGACACTATGTTTATCTGCAATGCAACATAAACAGGTCTTTTCTCCGGAGGTGCTAAAATCAAGATAAGATTTCCCGAAGCTATGCGGTTGCCATCGAGCGCAGCACCTACAAGGAAAAACACTGCCATGTATTGATAAAGTGATGTGCTGTAAAATGCTATAGCAATAGCGCTTATCTGAAATAAAATTGCTATATTGGCAGTTAGTTTGTTATACCCTCTGCTGCTAAGCGCTCCCCATAAAAAATTACTTAACATCGCGCCTATCATCTGCACCGTGATTAAACTACCGATAGCTACACCATCAAGATGAATTTTTGTCTGAGCATCTAAAACTATAAAGGGTAAAGAGATTAAATATCCATAGGCTAGAAGAAATGTAATGAGTTGAATTTGTAAATCTTTGTCAGACTTTAAGGTTATCCATGAGTTATGTAGAAATTTTTTAAATGATTTTTCTTTTTCAATAATTTCTTTTTTGATTGGTTCATCAACTGTTCCAAAAGAGAGATAACCAAAGCCCATAATAAATGAACTTATTATAAATAAATATCCAAAGCTATAAGGTGCTTCAAATGATTCTAAAATCACAGCTGCCAAAGCACCGCTTATTAGTCCGCCAAATGCACTGAAAAATTGACGGTATGCCATAGTTTTACCACGAAATTTATGGGAAAAAATCTTAGCAATAATATCTTTAAAATAGATAGCACCAAAACCTGCACTAAACGAAAATATAAAAAGACCAAGTCCAATGGAAAATAGAGTTAAATCGGGATTAGTATCTCCAAAAACAATAATTGCAATACCTATAAAAAACCATGCTAAAAATCTAACAAAAAAAACGCGACGCATGTATGGCAACATGAGCTGATAACTCTGTGCCTGAAAAGCAGCAAAGAGTTGCACAATAATTGCACCGCCGCGAAGCAGGGCAGCAAAAAATCCAACAAGCATGGAACTGCCGCCAAAATAGTTGACGATTAACGGTAAGATTGTTGAGGGTTCAGCTATTGTCGTTCCGACTGAAAGAAAAAAACCATGTAAGATATTTCTTACATGGTTCGAAAATTTATCCATTTAGCATTTCATAACCAATCTCAATACTTTTTGCTTTATCACTCACAAAAAGAAAAATAGCAGCATTTAACTTCGCTAATTTTAGGTATTCGTTCGATGGATTTAAGAGTTGTTCAAGTGATTCTTCCAGAGTAATGCTATCCCATGATTTTTGATAATTGATTCCATAAAATTCCGGATCAACTATAAACTCTTCAGTTTTATTGCCATTTGCAATCCATAAACGACCTTTGCTAAAGAGTTCTGGTGTTCCCTCGTTGCCTTGGAGAAGAGCAAATTTTTTATATCTGTCTGAAAAAACTTCAACATATTTTTGAACATATGGTTTGTGGAATACTCCTGTTATGGCATATTCACTGTTTGCAACTCTTGGCAGTTTTTCAATTGTATTAAACCCTGTACGAAGTCCTAAACGCATACGTATATCTGTCAATTCATGAAGTTCTTTAAAAAAATCAGCTCTGTCAAAGTAGTGAATATTTGAATTTAGCTCAATATGTGTGCAAATATCTTTGATTGTTATGCCTTCTTTGGCGGGCTGCATATCATCACCGATTACAACCAAGTTTAATCCGGAATCTTCAAGAACTTTTGCAACTAGTGGAAAGATATATGGATTTCTTGTTTTTCCATCAAACGGATAACCAAGTTCGATTGAATTTTCAATAGTTTTAGGTGTAATGTAAGAATCACATGCACTTATAGCACCTCTAAACTCGTCTGTTGTCTCAGGCTTTAGTCTCCAACCAAGCAGAAATGCAGCTATCTGTTCATTGTGAACTTTTCGATCTAAAATCTGTTTCATCATATCTTCGCTCTCTTCAAAGCTTAAATCTCTGTTACCTTTGATTCCTGTGCCAACTGCGTGTATATATTTTTGGAAATCCATGTGTTTCTCTCTAATTTTAAGATGTATAATTTAGGCTAAAGTGTATCAAAATAAAAGTAAATATAAGTCTAGAACTCATCATTGTTAATACTAATTTAAGCTATAGGTGGATATATTTCTTAACTTTTAGAATTAAGGAAAAATGTGGAAAATTTAAAACATTCTAAGTTTTTTGAATACCTGGATGACGACCAGATTAAGTTACTTAGCTCATTTTCAAAAAAGAAGCATTACGACAAAGGTTCAATCCTTTTTTATGAAAAGGAACAGCCGACATCTTTAACCTTGCTAGTCGAGGGTGTTTTGAAGGTTTATAAAACTGATCCAAAAAATAATGAAATTATTATGCATAGATTTCTTCCTATGTCAATGATTGCAGAGATGGCTGTTTTGGAAGGTATCCCTTATCCTGCTTCTGCAGCATTTGAAACAGATGGAACAGTAATCGAAATTGATTTTGAGAAATTTAAAAAAGCATTTTTTACTGATCCTGATGTAGCGTTAACATTTTTTAAATCATTATCAAAAAAAATAAAACACCTCGAAGATGTTATTGCTCTCAATGTTGTTTTAGATTCTACGGCCCGTTTGGCTAAGTATTTGTATGAACATAGTGACGTATTAAACACTTTGAAAAACTATCAACTTGCAGAACATCTCCATATGACACCGGAAACACTGTCCAGAACATTCAAAAAGCTAGTAGTTTTAGAATTGTTGGTAAAAGATTCAGAAGGCTACAAGATTAAAAATAGAGAAGGCTTGCGTGTCCTTTTTGAATAGATGAAACACCTTATTTTTATATTCTTTTTTATAATATCAGTGCACGCACATAATCTTAGCTGGTATGGCAGTTACGAAACGGCCCATAAGGAAGCGCTCAAAAAGCACAAAATGTTAATGGTACTGCTGGTAGAAAAAGATTGTCCAAATTGTAATAAAATATTAAGCACAACTTTTATGAATCAGCCTTATTTAAACAAAGTTGATGATTTGTTTGTTTCTGTGTTAATTACCAAGGGGCAAAAAGAAACATACCCGATAGAGATGCTCTATACTATGACATACCCATCTGTTTTCTTCTTAGATGCTCAGGAACTTTTCGTGGGTGAAAATATTTTTGGGTATATAGATTCAGAAACTTTTGAAAAGCATCTGAATCTATATTTATACCAATCCCCAGCAAAGAGATGAGTTTTAAATAAAAAATAAGCTACTAGCTACAAGGCAAATCTTTGCAGGACTAACTGGTTAATCCAAAAAGATTTAACGAAGCTAGATGATAGCTTATCTTTTACCCTTCGGGCGAGCATATTGCATCATATTGCTTCGTTGAAACCACTTGAAGCTACTTGTAGCTCCTGCGTAATTTCGCCTTGCACTCTAATGCAATATGCTCGTTTAAGACTCACCTCTTTACCGGGGATTGGTATTAGTTTAATGCAGCTTCGATTATATTTTGCAAATCACTATTGTGTGGAAAAAGTTCAAAAAATGAGTCATCAAACTCAACAGTAACTGCTGTTGTAGTATCACCATCAGCTTTTTCTGCAATTAATGAATTACTTTTGAATTCTGTAGTCCTCCATCCATTTTTTTCACAAGCTGCTACAATGAGTTTATGAACCTTCTCTTGTGTCAGCTTTTTTTCAAAATGAGTCCTACTGATATTTTTAGCATCATCCGAGGAAGGAGAAGCTGAGTTTGCACTACAACCAACGAGTAGTAATGTACTTAAGGCAGATACCAAACTTAGTGCTATGATTTTTTTCATGAGAATCCTTTGTGTACTCTTTCTTAAAAGTTAGAAAGAAAAAACTTGTATATAATATAATAAATTTGCATAAAAGTATAAGACATAAATCAATTTTATAAAATAATAATTTGCTAAAATAGAGTTATGTTAAAACAATATCAAGAAGCTATAGAAAAAAGTAATATTATTTCTAAAACTGACACGGCTGGTATCATCACATTTGTGAATGAAGAATTTTGCACTATATCTGGTTATACACAAGAAGAATTGATTGGTAAAAATCACAATATTGTAAGGCATCCGGATGTTGATGCTTCAACATTCAAACTTCTTTGGGATACTATAAAAAGTAAAAATACATACAAGGGCACCGTTAAAAATTTAGCAAAAGACGGTTCAACGTTTTATGTAAATACAACAGTAATCCCAATACTGGATGAAAATGAAGAGATTGCAGAATATATAGCTATCCGATATGATGTTACAAAAGAGGTCTTCTATAGACAAGAACTTCAAAAAAAAGAATCTGAACTTGAAGAATTGAACAAGACCTTAGAAAAAAGAGTACAAGAACAAATAAGAGAATTAAAAGAGTTAAATCAGACACTGGAATTTCGTGTTCAAGAAGAAGTTTCGAAAAATGAAGAGAAACAGCATATTATGTTTTGGCAGTCAAGACTTGCAAGTCTTGGTGAGATGCTTGCAAATATCGCCCATCAATGGAGACAACCTCTATCGGAGTTAAATCTTGCAGTGTTTAATATCAATAAAGCTCAATTAAGCGGAGATAAAGAAGACGCGGCCAAATTTTATAACGAGAGTAAACATATCATTAAGAATATGTCAAACACCATAGATGATTTTACGAACTTTTTTAGACCTGACAAAAAAAGATATTTTTTTAATATTGCAAATAGCATCAATGAATCAATCAATATCCTTGATAGAGCTATCAAACAGGAGATGATACATGTTAAAACAGATATTGAAGATATTGAGATTCTTGGAATAACCAACGAATTTTCTCAAGTTATTATCAATCTTATTAAAAACTCAATAGATGCTTTTATTCAAAATGGTATCTTGATAAGAGAGATAACACTAACTGCAAAAAAAGAGAATAACTTTGCAATTATAGAAGTGGAAGATAATGCTGGCGGTATTCAAGATAAGGTGAATAAAAAAGATATATATAAAATATTTGAGCCATACTTTACCACAAAACATGCAAGCCAAGGTACGGGACTGGGACTTTTTATGTCAAAAATGATTTGTGATAAGGGATTCAAAGGCTCCTTAGACGTGAAAACATATAAAAATACGACAACATTTACTATCAAAATTCCTCTAGAAGATAAAGAAAACATAAATAAAAAAAGTATCAAGGATGGTTTTAGCTATGAGAAATAAATTTTTAAAAGAGTTAAAAGTATTGTTAGTTGAAGATGAAGAAAGACTGGCAAATCTTTTTAAAAGTGCCATCGGAGATAATTTTTATAAGTTTTACATAGCAAATAATGGAAAAGATGGCTTAGAAAAGTTTTATACGCTAAAACCAGATCTTATTATTACAGATATAACGATGCCGCACCTTAACGGTCTTGATATGGCAAAAGAGATAAGACTTAGAGACAAAACTATACCGATAATAATTCTCAGCGCATACAGTGAAACAGATAAATTTTTAGATGCCATAGATATTGGCGTGGTAAAATATTTTATAAAGCCGTATGACCCAGATGAGCTTTTAGACTATATAAGTTCTATAGAGGATAAATTTTCAGACAGGACTGTAGTATTAGAAGATGAATTCTCTTTTAATAAGAGTACAAATACTCTTTATAAAAATGGCAGATATATAGCTCTTTCAAAAAAAGAAAATGAATTTATTCAGCTGCTGCTTCAAGAGAACCTCAATGGAAGACTTACAGTTGGAGATGAGATGATTAAAGAAAAACTCTGGCAGGAAGAGGAAGTCAGTGATGAAAGGATTAGAACTTTTATAAAACGCTTAAGAGCAAAAACATCTAAAAATTTAATTGTGAATGTAAAAGGGCATGGGTATCAGCTACCCATGCCCTAAAACTATTTCTTTGTGTAAATACGGTCATTTGGATAATTCGGTTTATCCATTTGCGATTTTGTAGTCTCTTTTGTATCGTAATGAACGATGTTTTCCGCCTGAAGCGCACTTAGTAACAGAACTGCTGTCAATATGATTTTTTTCATGTTGTTTCCTTTGGTAAGAACAAATTATGCTCTAAAATTTTAAATCGGACAAATTTTATCCGATTTAACTTTTATTGCTTATTTATTTGTTTGTTAGTAGTTTTATATAAGGTTTATTTAATATAATTATTTTATACAGTTATAATTAAAAGTACTTTTATCAGCGGAAGACAACTCGTTTAATCGGTGGTGTATAGTTCGGGTCTTTTCCTTCTATTGTCCAGAGTTCTTTACTGATTACAGAGATGGCATTTGAAAAATCATCATCTATTAAAGCTAGAAATTCTGATTTTGGAAAATATTCTTCAAGCAACTTCTTTTCATGTTCAAAATTCTCTTTGATATTTTTGTTTTCCTGCAAATCAATGACTTGTGATGTTTGAAGATTTGCCAGAAACCACATGGCAAGGAATTTTTCTGAATATTTATTTAAAATATGACGAGAAAAATCTTCAAAATCTTTGTAGCCGCTCTGCTCAAAGATAGTAATAATAAGGCTTAAAACTTTATGCAGATGCTCTAGCGGAACCATAGAAAACAGCATCCGTCCCACAGAGGCTCCATCGGAATGTTCTGCGCCTATAAATACTCTTGCTCCCCCTTGTGTGTCACCAAAATTATTTGTTTTAAGACCTATTAATCCTATGTCAGTATGGTGATGTCTACCGCAACCTTTTGCGCATCCTGAAAAGCCAACTTGTATGGAGTGTTCATTTATCTTAGTTAATGGCAGGTAAGATGTTTCATCTTTAATATTCCAAAATGAGTAAGGGCAGAGATTACCAGCGCATGCAACTACCGTAGCACTCTCTTTTGGTGATTTGAAAGGTACAAGATTGTCTTGAAGTCCAAGTATGTATATTTTTTGGTCAATCCCGATGCGAATTTCTGCATTGTGTCTAGTGGCATACTCAGAGATTTTTTTTATTTCGTCTGCGTTTACTCTTGCAAAATCTGTCTGATAGCAAAATGCATACGTTCCATCTTTGAGTATCTCATGTGCAGAGAATTCTTTTTTTTCAAGTAGCAATTTTCCTGCACTTTGAAGTTTACCTGCATATTCGGTTTGGATATGCTCTTTTAACCCATCCATGCCAATATCTTCAATCAAATATATTAATCGGGTTTTTGAACGTGAAAAGCGGGAACCGTGCAGATAAAAAGCTTCAACAAAGGCTTTGAAAAAATCAAACACTTCATGTGGAAGTAAAAAAATGTCGGCATCCTGTGCTACATCTGTATTTTTCCCGCCCATAAAAACATTAAAACCTAGTGTTTCATCCTTTTTTGCCAATGCAAAATAGATGTCGTTGGCAAAAAAAGAGGTAACATTGGCACGATTGCCGGATATTCCAATGGATACTCTTCTTGGAAGCATCCCAACATAGCGTGGATTTTTTAAAATATATTCCTGCATCTGCATGATGATAGGATAAACTTCTATCTCACTGTATCTCCCGCGACCATCATATACATCGGTAACAATATTTCTGATGTTGTCTCCAAAGCTTTGCCATGAAGTAAGACCAAGAGAATTTATTTTATTGAAAATGTCTAAAACATTATCAGATTCAATGCCGTGGAGCTGAATGCCGCCTCTTGCGGTAAGGATGATATGAAGGTCGTATTTTGTTGCAACATCTGCAATGCTTGTAAACTGTTCGGCACTCAGCCTGCCGGCAGGAACACGAAGCCTAAGAGTAAATTCATCTTCCAAAAAATCAGTAGTGAATATGCCGAAATCTTGAAGATAAAGCCGATCTCCCTCACTTAAGCTCTCAAAATCAAGGGTCTCAAATTGTTCAAAATAATCATAAGGTCGCAGTCTTGCTTTATATCGTTCCCGTTTGTTTAATTTTCCCTCAAGCTCTTCATCTTGCATACAATAACTCCAGTATTTATAAAAATCAATAGTACACCAAGATTGAGCAAAATGTGATGACATGTATCAATAATTAAAAGATGAC
>CALCGG010000111.1 GCA_937900945.1 uncultured Sulfurimonas sp.
GAGCCACTTGCAAATTCAATCACTAAAAGTAGCTAATATTTCTTATAGCCATTTTTTAGTCTAAAAAAAATAGATATAAATTCAATTCATACATTTTACACTAAAATTCTTGTTAAATCATATTTTCACTCCGTGCTTTCTATTTTTTGTTTAAAATCTTCTAATTTTTATTATTTTTTTGTTAATTTTAGGTCACAAGTTTCAGACTCTGATGAATACATATTGAAAGTATTCCAAATGCTAAAACAGAAGCTACTTTGTTAGCTCCTTGATAATAAATCTTATCACATCCAAAGTCATCTTTGAGGTATTTGTTGACTCTCTCAACCATACTTCGTTGGTTGTAGTGATGTGTATCTGAGGATTGAGTGAGACCGAAATATTCAAACTTCTTTTTCTCATCTTCAATGAGTTGTATTTTATCTCTTAGCACTTGAGAGTTTTTAGGATTTATATCAATGATTGGTCTATGGTTATATTTGATGGAGAACTCTCTGATAATATCTGCATCATATCCTGCATCTTGTAAATCATACAAGTAATTTACTCTCTTACTTGTCTCTAGAATAAGCGGAAGGGCTACTGAACTATCATGAACATTAGCGCCAGAGTAAAATGCTGTAATTGGTATATCTCCATCTACTGCACTAATATGAAGTTTACCACCTATCCATACTTCTCTATTGCCTTTGCTGTTTTGCTTTATACCTACTCCACACTCTGTAGAGACTAAAGTCAGCATCTCTTCTACTGTTTGCATATCTTTTTGAAGTTCTAATTTGCTTAGTTTTATCGGCTCTCTTGTTTCACCTTTTTTAGGTCGTCCAGCTTTATGCTTAACTTTCTTTACTTTTTCCACCTTTACAGCTTTTTCTCGCAGTGGTATCTTTGTGGCATCTGTTGCATTGTAAAAAAATGTCTTTTGGCTGAGATACTCTTTTACAAACTTCTCATGAGTCTTTTGAGCTATATTTAAATCACTTAGCTCTTTGAAAACTCTACTAAATTTAGACTCACTTGGAATATCTGTCTTATATCTCCACCCGCACAATATTCTAAGAGTCCTATCAATTTGAAGTCTATCTATTAAATCCCTTGTTGTCTGCATGTTGTAAACAGACTTTGCTATAAATGCTCTGGCAATTTGCTCTCTATCTTTTGAAATATTAGTTGTATGAGTATCACATATAAACTGTTCTATCTCTGCGAAGTCTAAAATCTTTATGAGTTTTTGTTCTTTAGAACTTAGCTCTTCTAGTCTTAACTTCTCTTTTAAAAGAGGAAAAAGTGAACTCTCAAGATTTGTGACTTTAAGCCATATTTTTGATAATGTTGATATAATTTTAGACATAAGTTGAATCTCTTTTCTGTTAAATTTTTGTAGTAAAAAATTATAACTTATCTGAAATTAGATTTCAACTTTTT
>CALCGG010000112.1 GCA_937900945.1 uncultured Sulfurimonas sp.
ATATTCTTTTTCTATATTATGCTCATGAAAATTCTCAATCCTATCTTTCATCTAACGGATGAGATCTATAAATTCAAAAATTCACAAGATTCTGCCGGTGAAGATAAAATCTTCTATGATGATGAAATTGGCTTCATGACGAAACAATTTTATAAAATGAGGGACAGCATCAATAAAGAGATTAAACTCCGCGCAACTAATGAAAAGAAGATTCAAAATTATGTAAATTTGGTAGATAAAAACATTATCACATCTTCTACAGATTTACAAGGAAAAATCACCTCTGTTTCTGAAGCTTTTTGTCACATAAGCGGTTATTCAAAAGAGGAACTCTTAGGTAACAGTCATTCCATAGTCAGCCATAGTGACATGCCTAAAGAAACCTATAAAGAGTTATGGGAAACAATTACAAAAGATAAAACATGGCGTGGTGAGATTAAAAACAAAACCAAAGACGGCGGATTTTACTGGGTTGATGCAACTATTTATCCAATCTTTAATGAAGAGAATAAAAAGATTGGTTATACCGCTATACGAATCGACATTACAGATAGAAAAAAAATTGATTTACTCTTAAAAGATTCAAAACTAAATGAGAAAAAAATTAAAGATTATGTCAATTTAGTAGATAAAAACGTCATCACATCTTCTACAGATATCCATGGTAAAATCACTTATGTTTCAGAAGCATTCAGTAAAATAAGCGGCTATACTCAAGATGAGCTTATTGGCAAAAGCCATTCTATGGTCAAACACAGCGATATGGACAGTGAAGTTTATGCTGAGCTTTGGAAGACAATAACACTTAACAGAACTTGGCATGGTGAAATAAAAAACAGGACTAAGAGTGGCGGTTTTTACTGGGTTGATGCTACTATCTATCCTACATTTGACGCTAATGGAGAAAAAATCGGCTACACTGCAATCCGCATCGATATTACTGATAAAAAGAAAATTGAAGAACTTTTAATAACCGACAGTTTGACCGGAATATACAACAGAAGACATTTTAATGACATTCTTCCAAAAGCGATAAACTCTGCAAAAAGAAATAAGAATTATTTCTCGTTTTTGATTATGGATATTGACTTCTTTAAACAATACAATGACACCTACGGGCATCAAGAGGGAGATCATGTTCTTATAAAAGTTGCTGCGTCCATGCAAAATTCTTTAGAAAGAGCAAGCGACAGATGTTTCAGGCTCGGTGGAGAAGAATTTGGTGTTCTTTTTGAGTCTAAAAGCCCCCAAGAAGCATATATTATTGCAGATAAAATTAGACAAAATATAGAAAACTTAAAAATCGAACATACAAACAGTAATGCAAATAAGTATGTTACAGTCTCTATAGGACTTGTAACAAAAGCTTATACCCAAGAGATAGTTGATGCTATCATATACAAAGAAGCAGATAACTATCTTTATAAAGCCAAGGAATCTGGCAGAAATAGAGTCGAAGCAAACGATAAATAACTAAAACATAACACAAGGATTTTAATGACACCTCAAGCAAAAAATAATTACTTTTTATCACAACCCCATCAGCCTTTTTTTATTTTAGGCATCACAAATGCAATCATCATGATGTTGCTATTTGCACTTCATTACAAAGGGATATTTTCTCTTCAAACTGAGAGTTTAAACTTTCATGTCTATTCGCTTATATTTATGGTGTTTACAAATCTCTTTACAGGATTTCTGTTTACTACTTTTCCTAGATTCACTCAGGCATCAACCATAAATAAAAAGTACTATACAAATGTTTTTTACTACAATGCAATAGGCTCGCTCGTATTTTTAGCAGGTTTATTTCTCAGCCATATTGTAATGCTTGGAGGGATGGCGATTTTATTTTTATCTCAAATATTCATAGTAGCAAAACTGCAAAATATATACAAAACCGGCATTACAAGTGACAAGCAAGATTCATTTTGGATTTTAACGGCTGGATACTTTGGTCTTTTGGGACATTTACTTTTTATAGAAGTTGAACTGAACAAATATATGAACCTTAATGTTGAATTGTTAAACATCGCTGTCAACATCTCTTTTTACATGTACCTCATCTTTTTAGCATTTGTTGTCGCACAAAGAATGGTTCCGTTTTTTTCCCACTCATACGCTCAAAAGAATCCGAATTTCATAAAGATTATCTTTATTTTGTTTATACTCAAAAGCGTATTCAGTTCGCTTGATTTCAAAGTAGCTGAAATTATTGTAGATATTTTACTTGGTGCTTATTTACTGGTCGAATTTCTTAGATGGAAACTTCCTGTTTTCAATTCACCGGCAATTTTATGGGTACTTCATTTAGCACTTTTTTGGCTGCCAACTGCATTTTTTCTCTCCGCCATAAGTCTAAGCGCTGAACTGTTTTTAGACACCAGTTTTTTCTTTTTAAATGTTCATCTTCTAGCAATCGGTTTTTTAACAACGGTTCTCATCGGCTTTGGCACAAGAGTAACCATGGGGCATTCAGGACAGCCTCCACATGCAGACAAATTTGCAACATATATTTTCCTATTTATTCAAGTTGTTGTGATTTTAAGAGCTTTATATAGTGTAAACATAGCGTTTGAATGGGGAGCGAACTTTTTATTTGATATCTCTTTTACTGCTTGGCTTGTTCTGTTTTTAGTTTGGGCTGGAAGATACGGTAAGGTTTTACTTTTTGGAAGCAAAATATAAAGTGTAACATGTGAAATTCTCACATGTTAGGGCACTGAAGTTAATGAGTGTCACACCCGCCGCCGCAACAACCGTTGCTTGTTGAGTCATGCATGGCTATGACAAAGTTAGTTCCGGCTTCTTGAACTTTAAACTCATGTTTGCCGCAAAACTCATCATTCATGAAATTTTTCATTTCAATTGATTTGCTTAATGCATCATCTTTTGAAGCAACTGAAATATTATTTTCAAAATCACTTCTTTTAAAACAGCCACACTCTTTTTCTACAATAATTTTAAACATTTTAATCCTTCTTATTTTTAATATTTTGGCATATTATCGTAAGCTACTTGCTCTATACTTAGCTCTTCTAAAATAAAAAAAGTTTAAGTATAAAATTAATTCTATATATCAACATATATTGATATATAAAGATAAATCAGATATACTGCTGAAAATCAAGAACTAACAGGAATAAAAAATGGATAAGAAAGTTTTAGTTTTATGTACAGGGAACAGTTGCCGTTCAATCATTGCAGAGGCTGTTTTAAATAAATATCTTGATGGCGTGAGTGCCTACAGTTCAGGGGTGAAAGCAAGCGGTAAAGTCAATCCAAATGCCAAAAAAGTTTTGCAAAACGATGGCTCTTGGGATGATAAATATCACTCTAAAACTTTAGACGAAGTATTGGATATTGATTTTGACATGGTTGTCACTGTATGTGATAACGCACAAGAAAACTGCCCTATATTTCCAAAAAAAACTAAAGTCATACATGTAGGCTATGAAGACCCGGATGGAAAGGATTTTAGTGCATTTGAGAAGACGCTTAAACTTATCAAGATGGAACTTATCCCGATTGTCAGAATTGAGTTAGGTCTTTAATGCTTCTGGCTTCTTCCATATTTTTAATAACTCTCATCTTTGTTATCTGGCAGCCTCGCGGACTTCAGATTGGAACAACTGCAGTTATCGGTGCTCTTGTCGCCCTGCTTGCGGGAGTGGTGAGCATAAGCGATGTCGGTATTGTTTTTGACATCATCTGGGATGCCACGCTTGCTTTTATCGGCATCATCATCCTTTCCATGGTTTTAGATGAGATAGGGTTTTTTGAGTGGGCAGCTTTAAAGATGGCGAAACTCTCACATGGAAATGGACATCTCATGTTTATCTATTCCATAATCTTAGGCGCTATTGTCTCAGCACTTTTTGCAAATGATGGAGCGGCACTTATCTTAACCCCGATTTTACTTGCTAAGATGAATATTTTAAAACTCAACACAAAAACAATCTTGGCATTTTTGCTCGCAGGGGGATTTATCAGCGACAGCGCTTCACTCCCGTTTGTGTTCTCAAACCTGACAAACATTGTTACAGCGAACTATTTTAACATTGGATTTTCCGAGTTTTTCTCTCATATGATATTCCCATTTTTAGTAAGTGTTATAGTGAGCATGATCGTTCTTTGGTTGTTTTTGAGAAAAGACATACCTTCGCATGTGAACATAAACCTTTTAAAAAATCCAAGAGCAGCGATAAAACACGTGGGACTTTTTAATTTTAGCTGGTTGTTTTTAGCAGTTTTACTCAGCGGCTATTTTATTGGAGATGCGTACAACATCCCTGTTTCAGTGTTTGCTCTTGGTGGCGGTATCTTATTTTTAATGATTGCCTCATACACTAAAACTGTTGAACCCCGCCATATTATAAAAAATGCACCTTGGCAGGTTGTTTGGTTTTCACTGGGACTCTATATTGTTGTTTATGGATTGAAAAATGCAGGTTTAACAGACTATATCACCGATATTTTAGTTTATCTTAACACACAAAGTGATGTTGTCGCAGTAGTCGGCACCGGATTTTTAGCGGCCTTTTTAAGCGCCATAATGAATAACATGCCAACAATCATGGTTATGGATATCTCTTTACACGAGATACCAAACCAAGCTATGATTTACGCAAACATAGTCGGCTGTAATTTAGGTCCGAAGATGACGCCGTTTGGCTCACTGGCTACCCTGCTTTGGCTGCATACGCTAAATAAAAAAGGGGTAAAGATAAGCTTCTGGTCATACTCAAAATTTGGACTTATCGTAACTCCGCCGATTCTTTTGGCAGTTCTTCTTTCTCTCGTTTAAAATTTATTATTGACATGCTTCAGTTCTTTTTACTGTTGCATTTCCAAAAAAGAGGATTCCATCTACTTTTGTTTCAAATAAAATATTATCACTGTCCAAAATAAAAGTCACATCCTCAGAACCGCCTTCTAAATAATCCTTTTTAACCGTCACACTGTACATGTATTTATCATCTTTCTTTTCAAGAAACCTGATAATAACTCCATCCTGAGTATCATCACTCCCTACAGCTTGTACCAGTTTTGTTTCACCCTGTTTCATATAGAGTAGATTATTCCTTTTGTTAAAAAAGACACTCACCATATCATCATAGTATACTTGATCCAACTCTTCCGTGCTATTTTCTTTAACTAATTTACTCTTTTTATCATAGTCAAACGTAAAAATATTATATTTAGACTCCTCTTTTTTTTCCTCTTTATGCTTAGTTATTATTGTTTTATGATTTGTGTAGTCAAATGTATATATTTTTGTTTTATTTAAATCTTGACTTGTTTCTGTTGATATATATTTCATAGGAATTAATTTATTATCCTCTACCAACCCTATACTTTCATAAGTATATTGCTTATGTTGAGTCAAATCACCGACTATGCCAGTTCCATTGCCGCTTATTTTAATATGATATTTTTCTCCATTATTGTTATACTCTAAAGTAGCCTCGCCAACTTTTCCAAAAAAAGAAAGTTCACCAACATACTGTAAAGTAATGACCGATGCTGATAAAGATAGAGAAACCAGTAATAAATAAATTATTTTCAAAAAAACTCCTTTATAAAAATACTATCATATATTGAGTAATAAATGCTTAATATTAATAACTTATATTAAGAATTTATACTTATTATCTAAGTGTTTATTTTTATTATCTTATTCTGGAAGCTTTTTATATCTTTACTATTAGAAGTCAAAGCAGATATAATGTCACAAACGGATACACCAAGGAAAACTATTGAAACAAAACGAATACTTAGAACTCGGGCTTATAAACTGCCTCCGAGTTGACAGACACACTCCGCACGGCATATTTTTGATGGCGGTTGACGGGCACGATGTTTTACTCCCGCAAGCTTATGTGACCGATGAGATGGTTGAAGATTCTTTACTTGAAGTCTTTTTATATACTGATTCTGAAGACAGACTCATCGCTACTACTTTAAAACCAACGGCTATGCTTGATGAATTTGCCCTTTTTGAAGTTGTAGATGTTGCACCTTTTGGAGCATTTGTTAACTGGGGGCTTATGAAAGACCTGCTAGTTCCAAATATGTTTCAAAAAGAACCATTTAAAGTTGGCGAGAAAAGATTTCTGAGGGTTGTTTATGATGAGAGAACGCACAGACTTGTCGGAACTGAAAAACTGGGTGATTTTTTTGAGCGACGGGTAAAAGGTCTGACTCCGAATATGGAAGTTCAAATCATTGTTATCTCAAAAACTCCACTTGGATTTAAGTGTATTGTTAAAGGCAAGTATGAAGGTCTTATTTATCACAATGAAATTTTTGAAAATATTAACCTTGGTGATGAAAGAACGGCTTACGTCAAAACAATAAGAAAAGATGGAAACATCGATTTAACTCTGCGAAAACCTGGAAGTAAGCAAAGCGGTGGTTCAACTGATAAAATCATTGAACTGCTCAAGCAAAACAATGGCGTCCTGCCTTATAACTACAAAAGTGATGCTGAGCTTATAAAAGAGGTTTTCGGTTTAAGTAAAAAAGAATTTAAACGCTCACTTACAAACTTACAAAACGATGGAAAAATCGAAGTCAAAGATACCGGTATTTACATAAAAGGGTAGATTTTGGCTAAAAAAAAGAAAAGTGTTGAACTATCAGATAAAAATATTTCATTTAATATAAAGGATTTGACATATAAAGTTATTCGATATTATCCAACTTCTATGACTCTCGACGTTATGGTTTTTGAAAAAGAAGTAAAACAAGGAATGCAAACGTTGGCTTTTGCACATATTCCTAAAGAGATTAAAAAAATCATTAAGCCTAACTAAGGAATTTAATTGACATTTAACCAAATTAAAATGGCCCTATATGCAACATACTTAACCAACTATTATGGCTTTAAACTAAAAAAAGCACATACTTCACAAGAAAAAAAAGAGCTGAGAATAAACTATTCCTTCACTCTATTAAATAAATTAAATATCAGTATTCATGTTACAAATAAAGAAAAGCTTCCTTCTGATGGCAAATATTTACTTGTATCAAACCACAGAAGTGTCATTGATCCCCTGATTGTTGAACTTGCGACAAAAAATACAAATCTTTTTGGTCACTGGATATCAAAGAAAGAGCTTTATAACTCTTTCTTTTTTGGTGTGTTTGTAAGAAATGGCGGAGCAATACTTTTAGACCGCGAGGCCAAACAGATGAGCGGATTTTTTTCTGATATTAAAGAGTGTGTAAATAACGGAGATTCAATCTACATATTTCCCGAAGGCACTAGAAATAAGACTCAAAATGATTTGGGAGAATTTAAAGAAGGATCTAAAATCATTGCTATAAAAAATCGTCTCCCTATTTTACCTATTTTTATCCGCACAAACTCAAATGATACGCTGATGGACTCTTTAAAAGGGGAATCAAAAGAGAGAATTATAGAGGTAGAAATAGGTGATATTATAGGCTACAAAGACAAATCATGCTCAATTGAGGATGCCTATAAGAAGCAATTCAATTTAAACTAATATATATTGCTAGTGAAGTTTATTCATCATAGCTAAAAACTCGTTTTTTACTTTTTCATTTGAGCTAACAACAATATACCCCTTATGTGAAATGGCATTGATATCATTTCCATCAAGATCTGTTACAAATCCTCCGCTATTTCTCACAATGATAACTGCCGCAGATAAATCCCAGGCATTGGCATTGCCATTAAAATGGGCTATATAATTGCTAAAAGCACCTTTTGCAACCATGCACATGGAGTAAGTAATGGAACCACCAATAGAAACTAATTTTTTGATTTTCTTCTCTTTAAAAAGTTGATTTAGATTTTTAACGATAGGGTGTTCTCTTTCAGGCTTAAAATTTACAACCGTCACACTCTTGTTTTCTCTTAAAGGCAGTTTTAGCATTCCTATATAAGATTCGCTTCCCTTTTCAGTATGGAAAAACTCATCTGTAAATGGATTAAAAACTATTCCCAAAACAACTTCTTCATTGTCTATCAAAGAGAGGTTTATTGCGGAGGTGTTTTCATGTGTTATAAAAGCCCATGTTCCGTCAATCGGGTCTATAGCCCAATAAGGCTTGGAGGTATCGACAACAGCGTCATCTTCTTCACCCATGACTTGAATATCAAAACTGTTTTTAATTCTTTTAGTAATGTATTGCTGGATTTGTTTGTCAATATTTGTAATTGGAGTATTATCATCTTTAAACACAAACCCGAAAGTATTAGTAGCCCTCGCTTCTTTAATAATCTTTCCAGCTTCTTCTACTATTTGTTTCGCAATGATTAAGTATATATTTCTCATATTTACACCACCTGTGATTACTAGGAATTATACCAGAACAAAAGTGGGTAAAACAATCAGGAGATGCATAATCTTATGGTCAAGGTAAGACTATACATGGAGAATCGTAGAAATAATTATATATTTAAATTGTTACAAATGTGTTAATGGATTTTTTATTTATGATGGGTATAATATTACATTTAAAAATACTAGGAGCTTAGATGAAGAAGTGCAATTCACTTGAAGAAGTAAGAGAAGAGATAGATAAAATTGATTATAAATTGGTTGAACTTATATCACAAAGAAGTCATTTAATCCGTCAAGCTGCTGGGTTTAAAAACAGTATAGCTGAAGTCAAAGAAAAAGACAGGATAGATTTCATTTTACAAAGAGCCCGTCATCATGCTATTGAATTAGGAGTATCCCCAAATACAATTTCAGATCTTTTCACTATAATGATTAACGAAATGGTAGAAACAGAGATTTCAGAGTTTAGAAATAAAGAAGCGTTTTAAAATTTATACAATTCTATATAACGTATCTAATAATTACATGCTAAAATAAGTGTAATTTTAATATAAAGGAAACAAAATGAAAATTCCATTTATGATGATTTTAACTTCGTTATATTTAGTGGCTTCTACAGCATTTATATCTTCGACTGAGCTAGAGGCAAAACTACATGACAAAACACTTGTTATTTTAGATGTAACAGATGAGCAAACATATATGTCAGGGCATATCCCAAATGCCGTTAGGGCTGATGCTGGTGCATTTAGACATCAAGTAGAAAAATATCAACTTATGAACTCACCGGATGAAGTCCAAGCAGTCGCCCAATCACTTGGTATTAATAACGATTCTGATATTGTTATTTATGGGCACGGAAAAGACAAAGAGCTTTTAAAAGCAAGCTATATTGCCTTATCTCTCATCGCCAATGGTGCAAAAAAGATATCTATTTTGGACGGTGGCTACAATGAATGGCTATTTGAATACAAAGAAGTGACTTCAACAAAAGCTCCAACTATCACTCAAGGAAATTTTATTTCCAAATTCAATCCTGATATTTTAGTTGATTTGAAATATGTAAAAGATCGTATCGGCAATGTTCCAATGCTGGAGTCTAGACCTCCAAGATTTTATTATGGGGAACAACAATCAGAAGGTGTTCGCAGGTTAGGTCATATTCCGCAGGCTATGACTAGTTTCTGGAAAGATAAATTTAACCCGGATGAAACAATACTCGATAAAAAAGAATTGCAGGAAATCTATATAAAAGGTCATAAGTTAGATCCAAATAAAGAGGTTATTATATACTGCACAGGTGGACTTGAAGCTTCTATGAACTGGTACATTGCATACAAAGAACTAGGCTTCAAAAAAGCTAAACTCTATGATGCATCTATGAGAGAATGGGGTAATAGAGATGATACACCGCTAGAATATTAGTGTTTAGCATTTAAGCACTAACTAGATGAATAAATATCTTTCATATACACTAGAGGCGATAGCGCTTATCGTCTTTGTGTCTCTTATTCCCATGCTTTTTTTAGTTGAAGATTCAACAAGTATTGTATGGACTGTGATAATTCCAATTTTACCTATTCTTTTTATAACTATTGGCTACTCAAACTGGAGAAATATCTGTCCATTAGCTTTTTTTTCAAAAATATCACAAAAGTTGACATGGATTGAAAAAAGAAAGGTGCCGGAATGGTTTGAGGAAAATTTTTATTTTTTTCAATATTCCTTACTCTTCATATCATTTTCATCAAGACTTATATTACTTAACTTTGATAATTTTTATTTAGGATTATTTTTAATTCTAATTATCTTATCTGCATTTGCAATCAATCTGGTTTACACTGGAAAAAGCTGGTGTAACTTTTTTTGTCCGGTTGGAGTTGTGGAAAAAATCTATTGTGGTTCAAACTCTCATAAAAGTGATGTCAGTTCCGCATGTAGTACATGTAGTGCCTGTAAGAGGAACTGTCCTGACATAGATATGGAAAGCAATTACTGGAAAGAAAGCACGAACAACCAGAAAACATTTGTGTTTTATTCATTCAGCGGGCTTGTACTTGGATTTTATTTATACTTTTATTTAAAATCAGGTTCATTTGAGTATTATTTTTCCGGAATATGGGCACATGAAAGTATTTCCATGTTTTCAGATGGTTTTTTCTTTGCTCCATTTATCCCTGTTTTTATCGCAGCACCAATAACTTTAGCTCTATTTTCAATAGTCAGTTTTTATATCTTTAAAATGATTGAACAATTTATATGGAAAAGAAAAATATTTAAATCTATCAGTTATGTAACACTGACTCACAGAATAAAAATTGTGGCTGCTTTTGTCGCATTTAACATATTTTATGCATTTGCCGGAGCACCCGCATATTCGCACTATCCTCTGTTTTATGCAATATTTCATTTTCTGGTTATTGTCATGTCTGCGATTGTTCTTCACAGTGAGTTTTTTAGAGAGGAGAGCTACTTTTTGCAAGAAAGATTTGCAATGAAGATGATAAAAAAATGGGATTTTTCCAAGCCGATACCAACAAATCTAAAAGAGATTTATTATACATATACAAATGACAGTAAAAATTCGGCAGATAGGCTTAAAACATACAGAGAAACGATTAGTGATTTACTGCAAGAAGGTATTCTCACCGAAGAAAGTATGGTTATCCTCGAAAAATTACGCTCTCAAATGGGCATATCTGCAAAAGATCACCTTGATGTACTCAGAGATATAAAGTTAAATAATCAGGACCTTTTTGATACCAATATAGAGCAATCAGCAGAGAAAAAATACCAAAGAAACAGTTATAAAAAAATGCTCGAAGATGCCTTGGAAGAGCATAGTGAACTAAATACAGTTTTTCTGCAGTCACTTCAAAAACAATTTTGCATTACAGATGCAGTACACAAAAAAATTATGGATGGAATTGTAAACAGCAATGGGAAACTTCATTCAGATGTATTAAATTTGCTCAAGCAGATGAACTCTTTAAGAAGACTACACAAGTCTATATTAAATGATAGATCAAGGGAAATATACTTTTTAAAATACACCATTAGAAATGAGTTTAGCAAAATATCACAAGATTTATTTACACTTTTGCATGTGATGTACAAAGATTACAATCTCGATATTAGTAAATTACAAAATATGTTTAAATATAAAAATATTGGGATACAGATTGATTTAAATAGAGATATGCTTAACTTCATGGATGAAAAAATTGCAAATGCAATATTTGAACTGAAAAAAGATTTTGATTCCATTAAAGAGGTTAAAGAGGTATCAGACAATCAGCCTATAATAAAATACCTGCTGGAAAATGATTCCAAGCTGATAGCTGCAGCAGCGCTCTTAAGCACTATGAACTATCCACATGAGTTCTTTGCAGATATAAATCTGGATAAGTTCACACAATCTGATGATGAAGAAATAAAAGCTTTAGCATATAAAATTCT
>CALCGG010000113.1 GCA_937900945.1 uncultured Sulfurimonas sp.
CTCTTGAAGGAGTTGCCTATAACAAAAAATATGGGATAGTTACAGCACCGGAAGTTCCGTTGAAAAAAGAAAATAAAAGATTTCACATAATCTATGCAAAAGACAATACTTGGAAATTTCCATCAGGGGGAAGTATTACAGCATTGGAGTTTATAAGCAATGATGAGATATTGGTGCTGGAGAGAAAGTTTAATAAAAAAAGTAAAACAAGAGTTGCAACACTTACCCAAGTTTCTTTAGATACATGTAGCGCCGGTGTTTGCAAGAGTAAAATATTGGCGAAAATAGAAAGCAAAAAAGGGTGGAAGATAGACAATTTTGAGGGCTTAACTAAGATAGAACAAAATAAATTTTTGATGATTAGTGACTCTCAGGAAAGTTCCGCTCAAAAAACGCTCTTGATATTTTTTGAAGTTTTGGAAGATTAAAAAAGCTTCATCTTTATAAAGAAATGTTAAAGTGTCAATCAATTTTTTAGAGGTTTTTAATATATGATATATTTAGTGATAAAGCTTACCCATCTGTTTTCAGTATTTATTTATGGCGGATTTTTATTTACCGATAATCTTTTTTTATCTAGAATGAAAAATGATTTGAGTGTTGAAGAGCATACAAAAGTAAGAGAATACTTTATGAAGTATGTCAGGCAGGTTGTACCTAAAAGTTTAATAGTTGCAGTTCTTTCGGGAATTTATCTCTTTTATGAGAATTTTGGGATTATTAGCGATGAGGGTTTGTCTAATTTTCAAATAGTTCTTTTGATTAAAGCATTTTTAGGACTTTGGTTAGGACTTCGCGGTGTTTTGCAGGTATTTTTCAAGATACAGCCCTTAGTTTTTAAGAGCCATATTGTTCCATTCATTTTAGTAGTTATTATAATTTTTCTATCTCAGTTAATGTTTGGAGTGTAATTAACTGTTTATCTCATTTTTCAAAATTTGAGCCAGCTGACTGCACTGCTCAATTTTTTGTTTATAGTTCAAGGTATCTTTTAAAAGTATATCCACAAAAGCACTCCCAACGATAACCCCATCAGCACCTTTCACTTTATCGCGAGCAGTTTTCTGATTTACACCAAAACCCACATAAACTGGGGTCTTTGTGTATTTCTTAATCGAGCCTAGAAAAGGTTGTAGATCTTCACTCACGCCAGAACCTGTAATGCCCGTATATGCAACCATGTATATGAATTTTTTTGCATTTTCAACTATAGTTTCTATTCTCTCTTCACTGTCAGTCGGAGCTACAAAACTTATGTTTGACATATTGTTTGTGTTAAATAAATCAGTATATGCAAGAGCTTCTTCATGCGGTAAGTCTGGGATAATGAGTCCATTTATTCCAAGTTCTTTTGCATGTGGAATCAGTTTATCAATATTTTGCTGGTAAAAGCTGTTAAAGTATCCCATCCAAAGAGTATCCACTTTTGGGGCTACTGCTTTTGAGATTTCCAAAAGGTCTTTAAATTTAAATCCGAGTGAAAGTGCTTTATGGTTTGCTTTTTCTATCAAAGGACCGTCTGCAACTGGATCAGAGAAGGGTACTCCAAGTTCAAGAGTATCAACTCCACTCTCACCGAGTGCCAACGCCAAGTCAATTGTAAAAGATTTTTCCGGATATCCGGATGTTATGTATGCTACTAAGTTTTTCAATTATTTTTCCAAGTCAGGTAATTTAAGTAGAGAATATTTTACTTTACTAAGTTTTTTGTCCAAGTTAAGGTCTTCTTGCCATTGCGCGAACATGTCGCTTATCGCAAGAAGCCAATTAGTTGTTTCTTCATTTATAGGTTTATCCATGTTTCTGAGTATTTCGAGTTCATCTTCGACAACTGAGGCAAGTCTAGCCATAGGCAAAATCTTCAAATAACTAGAAGCAGACTTTATGTTGTGAAAAACACGAAAAAGCTCGTTAACACTCCTCTCATAAATTGCAGGCTTGGATAAATCCAAAACCATGACCTCCATGCTATCAACCATCATCGAAAAGTGGTCTAAAAACTCATCCACGATTTCAAAATCAAAGTTGGCACTTAAATCACTTCTTACGCCCATATAATAATTCTCCTAATCTGTGTTTGATTATAGCAATTTTTAGTTAAAATTCCTTATACTAAAATTTTATCTCACTAAAAAGAGTTCTTAAATGACTAAAAACATGACTATATCTTCCATAAAAAAAACAAAAGGTGTCAGACCTCTTGTTATGATTACTGCATATGATGCAATTTTTGCTTCTTTGTTTGAAGCTAGTTGTGACATGATTTTAGTTGGAGACAGTCTTAACATGAGTTTTGCAGGAAAAAGTGACACACTCAGCACTACTTTGGAACAGATGATATACCACACAAATGCGGTTTGTATGGGCGCAAAAAATAGCTTTGTGATTTGCGATATGCCATTTGGAACCTATACAGATAAAGATAAAGCTCTAAGTAATGCAATTAAAGTTTTTCAAGAAACTCCAGCAGATTGCATCAAGATTGAGGGTGGAAAAGATAAAGCTGAGATAGTAAAACATTTATGCTCAAACGGGATTGCAGTTTGCGGACATATCGGTTTGTTACCCCAGTCTGTCAGAAGCGAGGGCGGATACAAAGTAAAAGGGAAAAATGACAAAGAAATTCTTCAACTCGTAGAGGATGCTAAAGCAATAGAAGATGCAGGCGCATTTTGCATGGTGATTGAGGGTGTAAAAGCTGAAGTGGCAACTGAGGTAGCAAACTGTGTAAATATTCCTGTAATCGGGATAGGAGCAGGTTCAGGTGTTGATGGGCAAGTGCTTGTTTTCTCAGATATGTTAGGACTTTTTGAAGCGTTCACACCAAAGTTTGTGAAGAAATATCTTGATGGTGCGGCGCTGGTTAAAGATGCTGTTGCGCGTTACGCAGATGAAGTAAAAAGCAGAGAATTTCCTCAAGAAATTCATACATACTAGATTGGTAATGAGATGCAAAGAATGGTAGAAATAGAAAAATTTGGAGCTGAAGAAGAAGCTGTAGAGAGTTCACTTCGTCCAAGTGCCTGGAGTGAATACATTGGGCAAGACCAGATTAAAAAAAATCTTGGGGTGTTCATAGAAGCAAGTAAGAAAAGAGCTGAGGCACTTGACCATGTCCTGTTTTTTGGACCTCCAGGCCTTGGAAAAACAACATTGGCTCTTATTATCGCCAATGAGATGAATGCAAACATAAAAGTAACAGCCGCTCCCATGATAGAAAAAAGTGGAGATTTAGCGGCACTTCTCACAAACCTGGAAGAGGGAGATATACTTTTTATAGATGAGATTCATCGTCTCTCACCCGCGGTTGAAGAGATTCTTTACTCCTCCATGGAAGATTTTCGTATCGATATCATCATAGGAAGCGGACCGGCTGCACAAACCGTTAAAATCGACCTGCCCCGTTTTACTCTCATCGGGGCTACAACCCGTGCCGGAATGCTTTCAAACCCGTTAAGAGACAGATTTGGGATGAGTTTCAGAATGCAGTTTTACTCATCTGCAGAGTTGTCTCAAATCATCTCGCAAGCCTCAAATAAATTGGATAAAAAAATTATCCATGAAGCCTGTTTAGAAATTGCAAAAAGAAGTCGTGGGACTCCACGTATTGCTCTTCGTCTTTTACGCCGTGTCCGTGACTTTGCCGATGTAGCTTCTGAGGGCTCTATTAACCATTCTCGAACTCAGTATGCTCTCAATGAACTTGGCATTAATTCTCACGGATTTGATGAGATGGATTTACGACTCTTGAAACTTTTAGTGAGTGCAAACGGTAGAGCCATGGGGCTCAGTACCATTGCTGCGGCACTGAGCGAGGACGAAGGAACTGTTGAAGATGTTTTAGAACCTTACCTTATAGCAAATGGTTATCTGGAGCGAACAGCTAAAGGCAGGCGTGCGACAAGAGCAACTTATGATATTTTAAATGTAGCATTTCCAGCAGACAACAAAGGACTAATATAATGAAACCACAATATTTTGTAGGGATACTTTTTGCGACTTCACTTTACTGGATGTATTTTTTATATGCTCCATTTTTACTTGTCATAACCATTGCCGTCCTTTTAGCCATTTCTACAGCAAATTTACAAACATTGCTTGAAAATATCTTTCATTCAAAATTTATAGCAGCACTTCTTTCCAGTTTCCTTTTATCAGCTTTATTCTTCGCTCCGCTTGGTTATTTCTTAGCAGCTTTAACTATGAAGTTAAACAATCTTGATCCGGAGACTTTCTTAAAAGTTGAAAATCTCATCAGAACTTTTATAGCCAATCCGCCTGAATATTTGTTATTTCTAAAGCCTTATGCAGTGGATATAATCAAAGAAATTGATATGAACTTATTTACTTCAAATGCATTACAAATGGCTGCAAAAGTAGGAACATTCAGCGCAGGATTCCTAAAAAACGCCTTGCTTGTTATCATCTTTTACTTTTTTGCCCAATACAACGGTGCACATGTCATGGAGTTTTTCAAGAGAGTTGTTCAGATGTCCGTTAATGAGACTACTGTTTTAATTCAGGAAGTTTCCTCCGTCATGAGTGTCGTTTTTTATTCCATTTTAGTAAATGCAATGTTTCAGGGCATTCTTTTTGGAATAGCAATATCTTTTATGGGCTACAACGGAATATTATTTGGAATAATGTACAGTTTTGCTTCTCTTGTTCCCGTCATTGGCGGTGTTGTCATGTGGCTGCCGTTTATGCTTTATGAATTTTCTTTAGAAAATAACAATAATGCCATTTTTATAGCAATCTACTCAGTTGTAGTTATCTCCATAGTAGCCGATACGTTCTTAAAACCATTAATTATAAAAGAGATAAATACAAGGGTTTTAAAACAAGAAGATGGAAGGATGAATGAACTTATAATATTCTTCTCTATTATTGCAGGATTATCGACATTTGGTTTTTGGGGGATGATACTCGGACCGGCAATTACAGCGTTTTTCTTGACAATTTTAAAACTTTTTGAGGCAAGAACAAAAGAACTTTCACTTTAATTTTTTATAACTATATATCTCATAAAACTTGTTTTATGTAGCTTTAGGGGGTTGTAGGGACATCTGTCCCTGCCACTATAATGTGCTTCGCTCATTATAGTGCGTAACATTAAATGTAGATTTCAGGATGGTCATTTTTCCATCTTCTATGAAGCCAGAACCAAAATTTTGGCTCGTTTGTTATAAGTTTTGTTAACCAGTCTGCTTGAAGCTGCGTAGCTTTTTGTATATCCGCTTGCTCATCCTCTGTTTTTTCTACCGGTATCTCATCAAACAACATAAGCGTATAATTTTCTTCATCGTCTGTTCTCATAGTCACAGGTATGATGGCTGCATTAAATTTTCTTGCCAAATAAGCCGGAGTTGACGTTTGGCGGATGCTTTTTCCCATAAATTCCACCATCAGACCCTCTTTTGGGCTAATGTTCGTGTCAATCAACAACCCACAAGCCACCCCTTTCTTGAGGTTTCTTACAAGCGGTTTTACGACATTTGTTTTTTCCATAGAAATATTTCCAAAAGCACCTCGGGCCTCTAAAAGCCAATCTTCATAAGCTTGGTTTTTCATTTTTTTATATACGGCGATGAGTGGTTCAACAAAAGCACCAACGGAAGCAGTACCAAGCTCCCAGGAATTGTAATGTGATGCCACATAGATAACAGCACGGCCTTCTTTATGCACTCGCTCAACAGCTTCGATATTATCAATTGTAATTTTATTTTTTAGCTCATTTATGCTCATGTGTCTAAGTTCTAAAGCGTGTAAAAAGTTAAAGGCCAGATTTTTAAAAGCATATCTTGTGATATCATCTTTTTCTTTTTCACTCAATTTGCCATCAAATGCAAAATCTAAATTTTGATAGGAGATAGTTCTATGCCTTTTAGAAACACGATAAGCAAGGGAAGCAAGCATTAGAAAAAAAGCTTTTCTGAAGCTTTTTGGCAAAATGATTAAAAACTTCTCAAGAAGTAAAAATAGTTTAAAGCCCATTATTTTAGCAATTCCTTTGCCTGCAATACAATCTCTTCCACTTGAATATCTTTTATTGAAAAATCATTTTTATCTATTTTAAATATATCTACATGTGAGGATGATTTAATCCCGATGTTCTTAGGTGTCTCATAAATCATTCTGGCAGTTGTTGGACCAAAAAGTGTTATGGATGGAATATTCTGTGCCCATGCCATATGTGTTGGTCCTGTATCATTTCCTATAACCAAATCTACACTTGAGATTAGGTTTATAAGCTCAGGCAAAGAACATTTTGGAGCTGGCTGTGCGTACTGAGAATTGGCACAGATCCACATGCAATCCTCTCTTTCTAAGTCATTTCCCCAAATGATAATACAATTTTCTTCCAGCTCATCACAAAGTTGTGCGACAAGTTCTTTAGGATATTTTTTTGACTCCCAAGAGGCACCGATAACTATAGCTATATTCTTTTTGTCTTTTTGCAAACCTGCATAAAGGGAATATGGAAATATAGGCTTTTTATTTAAAATCATTTCATCACTTATTTCAAATCCAAGTGCATCTGAGGCTAAAAAAGTATTTCTTTTTACGATGTTTTCTTCGTATGAAATAGAAGATGTGTTTTTATAAAATAACGAAGAAAGTGCTTCTCTTGCAGATTTACTGTCGTATCCATGAATATTTCTACCAATGATTCTTGCAACAATTGCAGATTTTAAAAGCCCCTGCATGTCGATGATGATGTCAAATTCACCTAAAGAACGTAAAGATAAAATGCTTTCTTTTAAGAGTGTAAAGCTTTTTTCTTTTTTAAGCTTTTTAAGATTTACTGTGTGTACAGCTTGAATCAATGGATGATTTTGCAAAAGTGGTGCAAAAACTTCTTCGGTTATCCATTCACACTTAACATGTGAAAACCTCTCATGTATAAACTGAAGCATTACAGCGGTATTGACAATATCTCCAAGTGCTGAAAGCCTGACAATAGCTATCCGTTTTATCTCTTTATTCATTGACGTAATTATACCTAATGAAAATAATAAAGGATACAGACAAAGTTCGTTTTGCTAATTAGTTTGTAATAATCTCTTGGATATAATGATGCTAAAAAAAAGGTAAAAATACAGAATGCTTGCATCAGATATTCAAAATTTTTCTGAAGGTCGCACTAAAGCTAGAGCGTACTTTTGTTATCTATTTTCACAAAATATGCCAAATAGACTTCCATCAATTAGCGTAGAGACGATTATGCCCCGTTTATTAAAGATCAAAGCAGATTTAGAGAATTGCGATGGGGTATATCTACTTGATAATAAAGGTATTCAGATATCAGCTACCTATACAGCACGCAAGCAGATTGATGAAGATATTGGAAAAATTCGTGCAGACAGAGCCTACTATTATCGTGCAGTCAGAGAGGGAAGATGTACTATAACTGATCCTTACCCTTCACTTATTACGAGTGATTTAACGGTTACGGCTTCTGCCCCAATCTTTTGTGAAGATGGAACTTTAAAATATGTGGCTTGTTTAGATATGCCTCTAGGAGAGGTGTTGAAAATATCTCATCTCAACACATTTGATATATTTTTTGCCAATTTTTTCAAGTATTCTTATGCTGTATTTGCTTTTTCACTTATAGCGATTGCTCTGTTACTTTTCAGTCATGGGATGAAAAGTTTTGTTTCAGATGAAATCTCACTTGCTAGTTTTAGTATTGAGAAGATGTTTGAAGCGACAATCTTAGTGACTCTCGCTTTGGCCATTTTTGACCTCTCCAAGACCATTATTGAAGAGGAAATAATGGGTCGAAGTAAAGAGCATAGTATTTCAGGCCCGCATAAAACGATGGTTAAATTTTTAGGCTCTATAATTATCGCTTTATCGATTGAAGCTTTAATGTTGGTATTTAAGTTCGCTATTACTGCCCCGGATAAACTAATGTATGCTATTTTTATTATTGGCGGTGTAGCACTGCTTTTAATTAGCTTGGCAATATATATAAAATTTACAAAATTAAAGATTGAAGAATGATTGCAATAGTTGACTATAACATGGGAAATTTAGCGAGTGTAAAAAATGCATTTGCCAAACTTGGACAAGATACAGTTGTTGAGAGTAATCCTGAGAAATTTAAAGATTATGACAAACTAATACTCCCTGGTGTCGGTGCATTCGGTGATGCAATGGAGCATTTAAGAGAACGACATATGATAGAACCTTTGAGAGAATATGCTTCAAGCGGCAAGTACATGCTAGGAATATGCTTAGGAATGCAGCTTTTGTTTGAAAGCAGTGAAGAGTTCGGCACACATGAAGGTCTAGGAATTATCAAAGGCACTGTCACAAAGTTTGATACAACAAAATTCAGTGAACCTCTGAAAGTTCCACACATGGGGTGGAATAGAATGTTTACAAAAAACCATCCTCTTTTTAACGGGCTTGATGAAGAACATTATCTGTATTTTGTTCATACTTATCATGTAAACTGTACGAATGAAGAAGACATAATCGGCACTACAAATTATGGCTATGATTTTACATCAGCCGTCGCACGTGCAAATGTGATGGGAATACAACCTCACCCAGAAAAAAGCCATAACAATGGTTTGAAAATATTAGAAAATTTTATCAACTTATAAAAATAAGGAAATATAGATGACTTTATACCCGGCAATTGATTTAAAAGACGGAAAAGCAGTTCGCCTCACAAAAGGCTTAATGGACAGTGCAAAAATATACTCTGATGAGCCTTGGGAACTTGTAAAAAAGTTTGAAGAGATGGGTGCTGAGTGGGTTCATCTAGTTGACTTAAACGGTGCTTTTGCCGGCGAGCCTAAAAATTTAGAGCAGATAATAAAGATTAGAGAAAATTGCAATGTAAAGTTGGAACTTGGTGGTGGGATTCGTGATGAAGAAACTATCAAAAAGATGCTTGAAATAGGAATAGACAGAATCATTTTAGGTTCTATTGCAGTAAAAAATCCACAATTTGTAAGAGACATGGCTTCAAAGTACCCTATTGCAGTTGGCATAGATGCAATTGACGGCTTTGTAGCGGTAGAGGGATGGGGCGAAGTCAGTACAATGAAGGCAACTGATTTAGCTCGTGAATTTGCAAATGCCGGCGTTGAAACTATCATCTGTACTGATGTAGGTAAAGACGGCACGTTGAGCGGAGTAAATGTTGAGTTTACCTTGGAAATTTCTCGGGCATGTGGTGTCAGCACTATAGCAAGCGGCGGAGTCAAAGATGAGAAAGATATAGAAGCTCTTATAGCGACAAAAGAGGTCGATGGAGTTATTATAGGTAAAGCCTACTACGAGGGAACCATCGACCTTCCAAAAATGTTTAAACGGTTAAATTAATAAAAAAGCAAACAAAATTTGGCTATTATTAGAGCTTAATTCTATAAATATATAATTGGAAAAGGATTTTAGTTGAAATTACTTGTTGTTGATGACAGCTCTACAATGCGTCGTATTATTAAAAACACTTTGGCTCGTTTAGGTTATAAAGATATCTTAGAAGGTGCTGATGGTCTTGAAGGCTGGGCAGCTATGGATGCCAATCCAGATATTGACATGTTGATTACTGACTGGAATATGCCTGAGATGAACGGACTAGAACTTGTTAAAAAAGTTCGTGCTGATGATCGTTTTAAAGATGTGCCTATCATCATGGTAACTACTGAAGGCGGCAAAGCAGAAGTTATTACTGCACTCAAAGCAGGTGTTAACAACTACATAGTTAAGCCATTTACACCGCAAGTTTTAAAAGAAAAACTTGCGGCTGTTATGGGCGTTACTCAGTAATGCAAGAGCACTACTTTGAATTAGTAGTAAAAGTTTCATCTCAACACTCTCTTTTTGCAGATTTTTTATCAGATACTTTACCTATTGGTTTTGAAGAGACTGAGTCTGGTTTTATTATAAGAAGTGAAGAGGAGCTTGACACAATAGTTTGGGGATTGGAGCAGTTTCGTGAGGCTCTGCAGAAGGCTCTAGGTAAAAGTATTGAGCTTGACTGCACACAAACTAAACAACAAAGTAGTGATTGGGTAGAAGTTTATCAAAAAAGTATCGAACCCCTGATTATTGATAAATTTTATATTCATCCAACTTGGGATGAGCCACATCCAACTCTTCTAAATATAGTAATAGATCCGGCTCTGGCATTTGGAACTGGACATCATCCAACTACAGCCTCTTCCCTTAAAGCTATTTCGAGATATGTTCAAAAAAATAATTTACTTATAGATGTTGGTTGCGGCAGTGGGATATTAGGCATTGGAGCGATGAAACTCGGTGCTCATGTTGATGCATGTGATACTGATATTATCTCAGTTGAAAATAGCATAAAAAATGCAGACCTAAACAATCTGAGCTTTTCAAATATTTGGGAAGGTTCTATATCTTTAGCTGACAACAAATATGATATTGTAGTCGCAAATATAGTTGCAGATGTTTTAACATTTATAGCAAAAGATTTAAAAAATGCTTTAAAAGATAATGGCATATTGATTTTATCAGGCATTTTAGATAAGTATGAAGTAAAAGTTTTAAACTTTTACAAAGATTGTGAAATATTAGAAAGAATCTCCCAGGATGAATGGGTAACTCTTGTTTTGAAAAAAAAGGATAAAGTACAATAACATGGCAAATAATAAAAAAAACGATAATAATAATTTCTTTAATCAAAATCCGCTCATAACATTTGCAATTTTTTCAGTTGTAATAATTTTAGTGTTTAAGCTGATTGTCGGTGAAGGCGGTAATTTTGATAACTCTACTGCTTCGGCCAATACAAGAGCTAAGCAGGTCAGCTACTCCGAATTTAAATCATTAGTAGCATCTAAAAGTGTTTCTAAGGTAGAGATAGGACAGAGTTATATCAAAGCCAAAGCCTCTGATGGTCGTATTTATACAACAAGAATTATTAATGGCGATTCAAACCTTGTAGAAGAACTAGACAAACAAGGGATAGAGTACACAGGTTTTAGCGAGACTAACTGGTTTACCGAAATGTTTGGTTGGTTGTTTCCATTTTTAATGATTATAGGTATCTGGATGTTTTTTGCTGGAAGAATGCAAAAGAGCATGGGCGGAGGTATTTTAGGGATGGGTAACTCTAAAAAAATGGTGAATTCTGAAAAACCTAAAACAAAGTTTGATGATGTTGCCGGTGTTGAAGAAGCAAAAGAAGAAGTTCAAGAGATAGTTGACTTTTTAAAATATCCTGCGCGTTATGTTGAAATCGGTGCGAAAATTCCAAAAGGAGTATTGCTTGTCGGTAGTCCCGGTACTGGTAAAACACTTCTTGCAAAAGCTGTTGCAGGTGAAGCGGATGTACCATTTTTCTCAGTAAGCGGTTCAAGTTTTATAGAGATGTTTGTGGGTGTTGGTGCTGCGAGAGTTCGTGATTTGTTTGAGCAGGCAAAAAAAGATGCTCCAAGTATTATATTTATAGATGAGATTGATGCTATTGGTAAAAGTCGTGCAGCTGGGGGAATGATGGGTGGAAATGATGAGAGAGAACAAACACTCAATCAACTCCTTGCAGAGATGGATGGTTTTGGTACTGATACTCCAATAATCATTTTAGCAGCTACAAACAGACCTGAAGTTCTAGACCAAGCACTCCTCAGACCAGGTCGTTTTGATAGACAAGTTTTGGTTGATAAACCAGACTATGAAGGTCGTATTAAAATACTACATGTGCATATGAAAAATGTTAAGATGGACGGGGATGTTGAGATTGAAGAAATTGCAAGACTTACTGCTGGTTTAGCCGGAGCTGATTTGGCAAATATTATTAACGAAGCTGCATTGCTTGCTGGTAGAAAAAGTCAAAAAACAGTGAAGCAGCGAGATCTTTTTGAATCAGTTGAGAGAGCAATTGCCGGTCTTGCTAAAAAATCTCGTCGTATAAATCCTAAAGAGAAGAAAATTGTAGCTTACCATGAAAGCGGACATGCACTTTTAGCAGAAACAACAAAAGGTGCTAAAAAAGTTTCAAAAGTTTCAATAGTTCCACGTGGTTTAGCTGCTTTAGGCTACACTCTTAATAGACCAGAAGAAGACAAGTTTATGATGCAAAAACATGAGCTTTGGGCAGAGGTTGATGTTTTACTTGGTGGTCGTGCTGCTGAACAAGTGTTTATAGGTGAAATCTCTACCGGTGCAGGCAACGATCTTGAGCGCGCTACAGAGATAATCAAGTCTATGGTTCAGGTATACGGAATGACTGATGTTGCCGGGCTTATGGTTTTAGAAAGACATAGACAAAGCTTTTTAGGTGGTCCACAACAAGCCACTAGAGAATTTAGCGATAAAATGGCTGAGAATGTGGATGAATTTATCAAGTCTTCTTTATCTGAGAGATATGAAGCTGTAATCGCCAGACTTGAAGAGTATAAGGATGCAATTGAAAATATGGTTGCCCTTCTCTACAAAAAAGAAAATATAACAGGTGATGAAGTTAGAGAGATTATCATAAATTTTGAAAAAGAAAATAATATAGAATCTAAAGTTAGTGATGTTTCCAATGAGATAGAAGAAGAATTAAAACAAGATGCGTCAATGTCAAAAAAAGTCTCTAAAGACGATGAGAAAGACGATGAAAAGTAATTTATTTCCAATAGCAAAAGAAGGATGGAAATTTATAGGCTTTTCTGCTTTAGCCGTAATAATATTTTCTATTTTAGATTTAGATTTTTTAAAGTTATTATCATTTTTAGCAATATTCTTTTTTGCTTTTGTATTTAGAAATCCAGAGAGAGAAGCACCTTCTTTTCAGAACAATAGTGTTGTTTCTCCCGTAGATGGTGTGATTTTATCAATAGAAGAAATTTCCAATTCTGAATATGCTTATAAGGTAGAAATAGACAGCAATTATTTAAATGTTGCAGTTTTAAGAGCACCGCTTAGCTCATCTATAAAATCAGTAAATGTTCAAAGAGGATCTAGACTATCAAAAATAGACAAACTTATGAGAAAGATTAATGAAAAAACTGAGATTGTTTTTGAAGACAAAGAAGCACATAAAATTAAAGTAGTGCATACCTTAGGAGTTAGTTTTGATGAGCTTCAAATTGCTGCCCTAGAAGCTAAAAAGATTTTACAAGGCTCAAGATATGGAGTTATGGTTAATGGTATAACTGCTATTTATCTGCCACAAAACTTTAGACTCAATGTAACTCTCGGTAATGAAGTTAAAGCATCCGAAACCCTTATCGGATATTTTTCATAAACTTAGTTCTTATGTTGCTTTTCAAATAATAATTTGTCTAAGTCTATTTCAAAGTTAAAAAATTCAGAACTAAATCCATTATCTCCAACTCTGACCAACTGGATTACTGCCCCCTGATTATTTTTCAATTCAAGATATAAAAGTCCTAAGGCATAACGGCTTTCTAAAAAGTTTGGATCTTTTATCTTTGATAATTCAAGTAATGCTATTGCATTACCATGATGGTTAGCGGCCGTAGCTGCTACTGCCCCTAAAAACAAGGTATGCGCATCTCTTGCTTTTAGATCATCGATTAGCTGATTATAAAGTGTATATGATTCTTCAAAATTTTTATTATAGAGTGATGATAAAGCCAATGCACTGATGAGTTCTTGTCTAGATTCTTTCGTTGTGTCCAGCACGCTTTTCAACTGTTCTCTTAAATAATAAAGTCTGCCTGTAATAAGATTCGTTTGTATATATAAATCCCTAACTATTTCGGGACCAAAATACAAATCATCAAAATTAAATTTTTGTATCTTAAGGTAATTATGAACTTCTTTTGCATACTCTTTGTATGCCATTTTTTCAAAATGAGTGTCAATATACATCAATTGCGGCACTATCTCATTTGGCAATAATTGGATTAACTCCTCAGATGCTTTATTTGCATTTTCTGATTTATTTAATATTGAAGATATTATGATATCCATAGCCAGATAAAGAGGTTTTCTTTTATAATCGGTAGCCAACCAATCAGACATGGTTAATATGTTGTTTTCACTTATGGCTAAAAGTGTTTTATAAAAGTCTATATCTTCATCTTTATTCTCATCCCCTAAATCATTTTTTAGAATAGAATTAAATTTCGTGCTTTCTTTATTTACCATCTGGCTTGTCATTAATGCATATACACCAGATAAATAATTCTTTGCATCTAAATGGTAGGAGCGTAAAAAATGTTTATGCGCCTCCATCATATCTCCCATTTGTGCATATGTAAGTGCCAAATTGTAGTGTAAAATTGAATGTCTTGGCTGTATTTTAACTAGCTTTTGCAGTTCTTCATTTGCTTCTCTTATTCTAAATTGTAAAACTTTTTTTATAGCTAGTGTTATTCCCATGTTTACACTTGATGACGAATCTCCTTTTTTTAGGTATTCCTGCGCGCTATCAATGTTATCTACGAATATATTGGCATTTCCTTTTCTGATATAACTAATGGTTTGGTCTGCATTAAAAATCTTATATGGAGAAAAATAGAATAGCTTTTTATAATTTATGAACTTGTTATCTAGAGAGTTTCTATAGTGTTTTTGAGCTTCAAGTGCATCAAAAAGAGAATTTTTAAGTTCTACTTTTATTGGATACAGCTTATAAACTTCTTCACCAAACATATCTGTAACATTTTTAATCTCTTTGCTTCCTGCTTGTGCCAAACCTAATTTTAAATTTATAAGGCCTAGTGCTAATTGCGACTTTATTGGTTCATTATTATGAAGGATAGAAGCTTCCAGGTTCTTTTTAGCAAGGGCTAAATCACCGACTCTTGCATACAAAAGTGCAATATTAAAAGAATCATTTGGAATAAAAGATTTTTCCATAGACTCTATTGCATCATAGTTATTTCCAAACATTGCATTTATTTTTGCACTTAAATGTTTTTGGACAACCGGATATTCATTTGAAGTTGGATTTTTAAGAGAGCTTAGTGCTTCAAGATAGTTTTTATTATAGTAACTTATAAGTGTGTAATAGTATGAGTAAAGAGGTGAATTAACTTCATTTGGCAGGTACGCATATGCTAAATCTATGTAGTATTTAAAACGGCTTTCATCTTTTAGATGTAAACAGCAAACAGCAGCATTTATTGCACTCACACATCTTTGTTTATCATTAGTAATAGCTTTTTTAAATGTTTCAAGCGCCATATCATATTGCTCATTTTTCATTTGAGCAACACCAAGATTGTATCTTGAAATAGCTTGAGAATAAATTGCTATTTTTTCATATATAGCCAGAGCCTCTTCTTTTGAACCACTAGTGTATAGATAGTTGGCTTTAGAAATCAGATTTTCTAATTTACTTGGTTCAATAGGAACAGTTGTATTTTGCTCAAGTTTTTCATCTATAAAATCCATAGACATCAGAGTCTCTTTTTTTGATGATTTTAAGAGCAAAATTAAAATAATCAAGATTACAAGTATAACTGCGATACCTGCTCCGCCGAAGATTAAAAGCTTTTTCTTTTTTAAGTCTTCTTCGTCTTTATCAGCTATTTTATTCTCGACGTCATCAAAGTTAGCTGCTTCACTATCTTCTATAATTACTATTTCTTCTAGTACCTCTGACATCAATTACCTTAATTTATCAATATTTACATTCCATAACTATAGCAAAAAAAGTACCAATAAAAAGCCGAATAAACAAGATAATCAGAGTTTAAAAATCTACATAAATAAAAATCAGTTCTTGGACAACTCTAATATTATTTCTCTAATCTCATTTTTATCAAAAAAGATATTCTGTGAGATTTCATCACTAAACTTTTTGAGGAGCCTGTTCTTTATAGTTATTCTTGCCTGCTTGTCATTCCCATGAGGAGCCAATGCTTCTTTTAGTTGTTTTTTGTACCCGCTTACTATCTCTACTCGTTTGTCTTCCTTACTCTGCACGACCTTAATTGTACCACCACGAACAGTAAGTACAATCATTACGATTAATATTACAATCCCTGCAAGGGCGTAAACAATCACACTATCCATTCATTCCCTTTAAATATAGAAATTTACTTTAGACATAAACATTAGTATATCAAAATCAAGGCTGAGTTTGAACTTTTTTAAAAAATATTGTGGCAAACCAGCTACACGAATAGAGATAAAAGTATTAGAACGGCTTAGAAGTACGTATTGCAGGTGGTCTCCCCACCAGATACCATAGAGGCTAATTATAAGCCTATTTTATGGGATTAAATTAATTTAAATAAAAATATACCCCCGAATATACCCCTAAAAATTAATGTGTCTATTATTTTATAAGTGTCTTAATAATCTCTTTAAAGATAGGTAAATTGTATCTTATTACATCTTCTATGATATTATCATCTGTACTATCATAATCATGTGCTATGTAATTTCTAACGGCACTTATGCCTTTTAAATCCTCGCTTGTAAACTCTTCTAATATTTTAAACTCATTATCTTCTTTTAATTTTGTAAACTGCTCGGCTATTCTAACAATGTTCATTCTAATCGCTGGCTTGATAAGCTTATCTTCTACGGCTTGAGTTGTTTTTAAATCGCTGTTATTTATAATAAACTCAATATTTTCAATACACTCGTAAATTTTGTTTAATCTATCAATAGCACTAGACATTTATTAAGTCCTTAAAAATTGATTTATTATTATCAGGAACTAAATCTATTTGAGTTTTGAAGATTGCTTGTAGCTCTTTTTTAATATCATCTATTCTAAGAAGTTTTGCAAAGCCACCTTTGTACTTTAAAGAGAATTTATCATAATCCAATTTGTAAGCTACGTCAATATCACTAAACTTTGTTTGTGTATCTTTTGCATAGCTTCCAAATAATCCTAAAAGTATTAAACCCTCACTCTCATACATTGGTTTTAGCTCTTTTAGCTTTGATAATATTTCGCTCTTTTGTGGCACAACAAACCTCATCTTTTCAATCTAAGGAAGTATAACATAGATTAGATATTGATTTGATATTTTAAATAAATAATTCTAATGTGCCGTATTACATACCATTCAAAGTAGCCTGAACATTTGAAGATAGATACGAATATTGAACTGTTTAAAAATAGTAATGGCACAGTTAGGCACAAAATGGGCACACTAGTTATTCAGAGGGATTTGAAATAAGCTTGAAAGCCTGTATTTTAGGTGGTCTCCCCACGAGGACTCGAACCTCGAGCTATCCCTTAGGAGGGGACTGCTTTATCCTGTTAAGCGATGAAGAGTAATCGTAAAAATGTTCGCAATTTTAGCCAATAAAGCCTTAAAAGTATAGATTCAACTGCTTACATGCTAAAAGTAGGTAAATTACTTAATTTCCTGCTCTAGAAACATCTGCAAGATATCAAAAATTATCTTTTACAAGAATGTGAAGAGACTCAAAAGTTTTATTTGCTTTATGGTTTCTGTTCTGGGTTTTATCAACTTTAAATCTCTGATACTCTTTTTGAACTAAACTGTATTTTCCATATTTCTGCATGATATTTTTAACCTCATATTCACTCATCAAACCTTCATTGTTATAGCTTAAAAATATGTATTCAAATTTGGCATTTTTGATTAAATCCTCAAAACTATTACACACTTTTTGTTTTTTAGAATAATCTGAGCGGTTATATTTTCTTAATCCAGTTTTTCCCTTAGGAGTAAATTCATCATATTGAGTAATCGTATTTAGCAAGTGGTAATAAGCACTATATTGTCTTTGATTGTATGGCGGATCCAAATACAAAATATCCCCACTTATCTCTTTTATAAGTTCATTGCTGTCTTTATTAAAAACTAGATGTAAGCTATCATCTTCAATAAAAGGCGCAGCTTCTAAAACAAGTGCTTTGGAAGCAGATTTCTTAATATCTTTTAAAAATGCACTATAAACGGAAGCTGTATTTGCCACTTTATCAGCACTCTCTACAAGAGAAGCCAGTAAAAAATAGTACAAACTGTCATTAATTTTATCACTTTGTTTCCACTCTTTTATTTTAGTTCTTATTGTGTCTATCTTTTTACCGTTTTCATCACTAAAGTACTGTCTCTCGCTGCCGCTGCCTATGCAATAATTTTGATATATAAAGCCATTTTCTATTAAAGGCAGATTATTCAACTCTTGTATATATTTTTCTTTGTCTGCTATCGCCTCATGGTTTTGGATATAATTTTTATTTAACACAAGACTGTAATGCTCTAAGTCGTTACTGATTACCTGTTTAACATCTTTTTTAAAAGTCCTTCCGATAATTCCGGTTCCGGCAAACATATCACAAAAGACTTTTTGAGACAAATCATTACCGACAACTTTTTTCACCTCTTCTTCTATCCAAGATGACAACTTTAACTTTGAGCCTATATAGTTCATTTTTTTCTTTTTTTGTTATTTTAAATCATTCTATGTGATTACAATTCTATCCAATTGGAACTTTAAGGTTTATTTTTGCTAAAATAGTTTTCTTATAATAATTGAAAAAAATGAAATTATCGTAGCAGGAGAAGTCGTTGAAACTCATATTTTTAGGCACAAGTGCCGGTAAACCCACCAAAGAGAGAAATGTGTCTGCGCTCGGACTGGAGTTTGACCAAGACAGCAAATGGTATCTTTTTGATTGCGGCGAGGGAACACAGCGTCAAATTATACATAGTAGACTCTCTTTTGCAAAACTAAGCACTATTTTTATTACCCATCTGCATGGAGACCATTATTATGGTCTGCCAGGACTGCTTTCCACTAAAAAGCTAGATGCGACTTTGAGACCTTTAACCATTTACGGCCCCTCTGGGATTAGAGAGTTTGTGGAATGTACTATAGACACATCCCAAAAACATCTTGGATACAGTTTGGAGATTATTGAGTACATGTACGGGGATGAGTTTGTTTTTGACAAATTTTTACTCAAAGTTTTGCCTCTTGTACACTCCAAAGAGAGTGCAGCTTTTTACATAAAAGAAAACGATATAAACAATAAACTTGATGAAGAAAAACTAAGAAAAATAGGGCTGGAACCATCACCTCTTTATGGTGAGCTAAAAATGGGAAGCAGTGTGACTTTTGAAGGTAAAAAGCTAGATCCAAAGCAGTTTATGCTTGAAGCTACGGCCGGAAGAACAGTAATCATAGCCGGTGATAACAGTACTCCCGGTATTTTAGACAACTATCTTGAAAATTTGGATTTATTAGTACATGAGTGTACTTTTACACAAGAGGTATATGACAATTTAGAGAAAAAATTTCTGCACACTACTGCAAAAGATCTTGGCATTGCAGCCCAAAAAAAACATGTTAAAAATCTGATTGCCAACCATATCAACCCCAGATACACTAACAGCAGTCCTTTAACAATAGAGATGGTTTACGATGAAATAAAGAGTAACTATGAGGGTAACCTCTTTATTGCAAATGATTTTGATGTCTATTATTTGTACAGAAATGGTTTATCTTTAATGCCAAACACAGGCAGATATGTCACTTCTAAATAAAAAACAGTGCAACGCATTGTCAATTAGTATGGCTATATTTAATTGCAGTAAATTATTGAAATAAGACTTTTTTGCCCATTGCCGAGTAGTTGATTTTATCGACATAATTGATGCTAAAAGGTATTGTCAAAACACCATAATAATCGCTTATTTTATCTTTTATGGTTTTTTTATCTATCTTTTTGCCGGCTTCTAGGGTAATCACAATTTGTTCACTTCTTAAAAGCTCTTTTTTATATACTATCTCTACTATTGCCTTATCTATTTCAGGGATAGTCTCAAGTATATTCTCTATTTGTGTCGCAGAAATTCTTTTTCCTGCAATTTTAATCAGCTTATTACTGCGTCCAACAAGAGTAAAGCCATCTTTATCTAATTCTATAATATCTTCTGTAGCGTAAGGTTGATGCAACTTCACTATTTTTTTATTTAAAAGAAATGCTGATACAAAAGGTGAAGTGACACTCAGCTTATCATCATTTGTTGAAATTTCCACATGTTCTAAAGTACTCCATTTTGCAGTTCTGCCAAATTTATATGCTATGCCGCCTGTTTCTGTTGAGCCAAAAAGTTGCAGTAGATTTGTACTGAATTTATCTTCAAACCTCTCTGCATCCTCCACACTTAAAGGACCTGTTGAGGAGACAAAGACGGCTGATGACAAAGAAGTACTGACGCCTAACTTTGACAAAGCTTTTATAAACAATGGTGTTGTGACAACCAATGTATGCTCAGTTGAAGCTTCTTCGAGCAGTTCATAAGGTAAAAAATCTTCTTTTACGACAAGTTTGACATTATCAAGATGCATGGGCAGCAGCATTCCAACTAAAATCCCATAGATATGAACAAAGGGAACGCTCACAACCACTCTCTTGATATTATAACCTTGCAATAACCTGCTTAAAGTATCTACTTCTCTCAATAGATTTTCTTTTGATTTAAATGCCCCAAGTGGAAATCCACTGCTTCCGGATGTAAAAAAAAGCATCTGAGACGCTGAATTTGCCTGTTGTATATTTTCAAGCTTATTTATATCATTATCATTATAAAAATCTAGCAACTGCTTATGTTTTGCATCAAACAGGACTATTTTTTGCCCAACGCTGTATGCCGATAAAAATCTCTTTACAAATTCTAACTTATTAGCACTGTTGATGTATTCCCATTCATCATTTTTACTATTGGTAAAGTCCAGACTAATTATTTCTTTTGTATTATCTGGATAAATATATTCGAAAATCATTTCATCACTTTCATTAAAATATATATGGCGGCTATACCTAAACTAACAACTAAGCCGATAGAATTTAAGGCAACGATTGAGCTAAAAATCAAAACACCGAATGCTCCAAAAGTACTTAACAAGGAGTACTTTATAGCCAGCATGGTTGTAGATTCTCTGCTTGTATTACTCATGTAAATACCGAAATCTATACCTATAGCCATTAAGATAACCAGTGAAAATATATGCATAATATTTACTTCATAATACATGGACAATACAAAAAGCACCAAACTTGCGGGAAACAGTATGTAGTTTAGGGCATATAAAAATCTATGCTTTACAAAAAAGATAAGCAATACAAGGATGAAACCGACTACAATGAAAGAATAAAGAATTAAACTGCTATACATCTCCAGTGATGACTTTTGAAAGATATCTTTTATGGATATGCTCTCTACAAATTTAAACTCCTGTGCAGCTTTTGTATCATTTACAAAAGCCAATGTATAGTAATTCTTTTGATCATAATACACACCAAGATTATAGAACTCAAAAATTTTCAAATTATTTATTTCACAGGACAAATCATTGTTTATAAACTTATATGAGTCTTCAAAATAATCTTTTTTGTATCCTATTTTTAAAGCTTCTTCGTTCAACAGTTTATTTAATCTATCAAAATCGTAACTGTTTAGCAACTCTATTTTTTGCAAACAGCTCTTCTTTGTGGGAACAAAGTCTGCAAAAGAAAAAGTAATATCTATTTTGTCTTGAAGTTTATGCAGCTCTTCTATCAGTTCATCTTTTGTAGTTGCTTTTACCATAACAGGAAACAGCTCTTTTTTTTGTGCACTTTTAAACAACTCTTCACTTTTTTGAAGCTTAGTATTTTGATAATCCAGATTTCGTATATTGTCGTCTAGTTTTATATTTATAAAACTAGAGCCTAAAAGAAGTACGGATAGTATAAAAAATATATATGCAGGGATTTTTTTAGGATTTTGAATTGATTGCGGCTGTGAATGATACGCTTCAATTTTTAACAGAGGAAAAACAAAGGTAAATAAAACATATGCAAAAAACAGTGAAAGAGCGGCAAAAAGACTTATTTGAGAAATCATAGGAATGGGTATGAAAGAGAATATTCCAAAGGCTCCAACAGTGGTCAGAAAACCATAAAAGACATTTTTATCTACTATATTTTTGCTCTTATAAAAATTATGAAAATAATAGTGCAGCAAATAGTCTATGCTAACTGCTGTGATTGTCATGCCAAAGGCTAAAGAGAGAGCATTTATGTCATCCAAAAACAGTGAACCCACCAAAATTGCAAACAACATGGATGAGCCTAGTGCAACTAAAGTATGAAGAAGCAGAGATATATTTTTTAAGAGTAAATAGTACACAAAAAGCAGTACAATCCCCGATAGCAGAACTATCCATTTTACATCATTTTTTATCTTTTGCGAATTCTCAACAGTATAAAAGAACGGTGCAAAGGCAGTAACGTCTTTATAAGAACTTAGAAGCAAGTTTACCTCATCATATAAAACCTTCGCTTTATCCATTTGAGACGGTGATATATTTGTTGTAGCTTTTATAAGATAACCATAAGTACCAAGCTTTATAAACTCTCCGTCTTGAGCATTCATAGAAACGTTTTTATTTTTAAAATCAAAAAGTTTTAGCGGGTCATTTTTATCAATAGGCGAGTAAAACACATTAGTAAACTGAGCATCGTAAAGTTTTTGCAGCTTGGTATTTACACTGGTGTTTGTTTGAACTTCGTTATTGAAAGTTGCTAAAATCGGATACTGTTTTTTATAATATTCCAGTATTTCAGAGGATGGTAAAAATGTTGATTGGACTCTGCTTATATCTTGCAAAGCGACCAATTTTTGAGACAACTCTTTAACTTTACGCTTAGATGAATCATCAAAGCCTTTGACGGCTATGTACATCTCTTTTGAATATCCAAGCTTATCTGCAATACTTAGTTTTTCTATCGTATTCTTAGAAGCAAAAAGTGATAAGAGGTTTGTTGAGATATGGATATCATTTTTAAAAAAAATTCCAATCCCAAGAAGGATAAAAAGAATTATAAAATTACTGTATTTCATCGTGAATATTTATCTTTATGATGTCATTATTTTTTAAAAAAAGTTTTACCTCTTTTAGCATTTTATCAATCTTTATGAGTTCTATTTTTTTTATAAACTTCTCTAAATCTCCTTTTGGCTTTAAAATACTTTTATCTTGAAGTTTCTCTATGGTAAATTGAGTCGACAACAGATTTTCATTATCGCCATGAAGCAGCATTAGCACATTGAAATATTGTATTATTTTTTGACTTTCTTGTTCACCAAGCTTTACTTCTTTGCCATCTTGCATGTAGACCAAAGTGTCTGCACTATATTTCAATGATTTGTTAATATCTTTATATTCAATAAAAAGTCCATCTTCTAAAAAAGTTATTTTTCCATGAAATTCGATAGACCGTTCAAGCGCATCAC
>CALCGG010000114.1 GCA_937900945.1 uncultured Sulfurimonas sp.
ACCTTTCCTTATGTAATATTTTCGTGTGATTATTATACTATATCTACATTACAATCGCATATTAATATTAAAAAATAATATAAAAAGATGATTTATGGTATCAAAACTATTCATCATCTTTTGCAAATTTTTCATATAAAAAGCTTAAAATAGCTTCACGGCATCTGATATACTCAAAGTCATATTTCTTAAAGAAACCTTTTTCTTCAGCATGATAACTCCTTAGAATTATACTTTACTATACTCTTCAAGAAAACCAATATATTGATTAAAAATCATACAATTAATTATTTGAGCAGCAGCACTAAAAGTACCATATTTAAAAGTGTCATGATGGTAAATCCAACTCTGTAAAACATCACAGGAGATCGCTCTATCAAAGATGCTTTTTCGTTGAAATATGGCTTCACTTTATTTGGTGACTTCAGCTCATACATCATCTCAGTATAGTGCTCATATCTTCTCTCTTTGCTCAGAGAGATTGCTCTTAGGATTACACTATCGAGCCAATCAGGGATATTACTATTGTACTTACTTGGTTTTTGCGCTTCTTTAAATGTTGGATTCTGAAAGGGTTCTATCTCCCCATAAGGATATTTTTTTGTCAATGCCAGATATAAAGTCACGCCTATTGCAAACACTTCGCTTGTTTCGCTGATAGCTTCATTTTGAAATCTCTGAGGGGAAAGAAAGCTCGGCGTTCCGGCTTTTGAATCTGTTGAGAATATTTCTGTAATACTTCCAAAATCTATGATTTTAAAGGTTAATGCCTCATTCTCATCTTTTTGTACGATGATATTGTGAGGCTTTATATCTCCATGCACTAAGTCTTTTGCTAAAAGATATTGTGACATTTGAAGCAGTGTTTGAGAAAGTTTTACCGCATCATCGATGGAAATTTTTTTATTTTTTAAATAGAGCTCGAGATTTTCACCATCAAGCAGCTGCATCACATAGTATCTGGCGGTTCTGTTTTTTGGTATAACAGCCTTTGGAAAAAAATCCGCTTTTAAGCGTTTTGCATTCCATGCCTCTTTTACAAAAAGGTCTAAAATCACCGTATCGTCAATCGCTTCAAGAGGTGCAAATTTTAAGACATACTGTTTTGTCTTTTTTTTGCAAAGCCAGGTTCTGTTGTTTTGTATCAGAGATTTTTCTAAAACATAACCATCTATTATTTGTCCCTGCTTCAAATTTTGCGGAATTTCAAGCACTTGCCTCTTTAAAATCTCTCTCTCATCCGCTTTTTGAATCTCCAAGACCACGGCAGTTGTGTCATCTGGCAAATTATCTTCCATGAGCTTACTTGCTTTTTTAACTAGGGACGAGGCTCCTGAAGATATCCCTGTCTCGAGACGATTTGAGCTTAAAATATTGTAGAGACCATCACTGCAAAGAAGTATTTTGTCATCTTTTTGAATTAAGTTTTCAAAATAGTAAGGTTCCACTTCGCTATCAATTCCTATGGCGCTGGTTAAAACATTTTCAAAACCAACTTCGTCCATAGCATGGTCCAAAGAGAGCTGTTTTATCACACTATCGCGGTAAAGGTAGATTCTGCTGTCACCGACATTTGCCCCATAGAGTTTGTTTCCCTCTATCACGACAATACTCAGTGTGGTGACCAGCTCACTTCTTTCATAGTTGATTTGCGATTCTTGGTACAAAATGGAGTTGATTGATTTTATAAATGTTTTGATGGTTTTTTCTATAGTCCAGCTTTTAGGACGAATTTTGAAGTTGTTCATAAGATAAGATGTTGTTCTTTTTGCTGCCTCAGCACCTTCGCTAGCACTTCCGACACCATCACAGACAATGGCAACAGTTATGTTGCCTATTGTCTTGATATCATAAAAGTCATCACCTGTCAGTTCTTTTCTTTTAGCTAAGGAAAAGCCTGAAGTTTTTATATTGTTTTGAGCCATTTCAAATCTTTATATGAAGATAGTTTTTAAGCAGCGTATGCTTCTTTTTCTTTAGCAATCAGTACATCCGCTAAAAAGAAGTAAGCTTCTTTCCATGCTTCGACTATTTCAGGGCTAGCCGCATCACCCAACACCTTTTTAATCGCTTCCAAAAGAGAAACACCCACTATAGGATAATGCTCAGGCTGAACTTTTACACGAACATGTGTACTGACCATTCTTGCAATAGCTGTATTTAGCACACCCAGATTATCTATGTTCGCAGCATATGCGCTGACAGCCGCAGCTAATTTTTTATGCTGATCTGGCTCAGCATCTTTAAAAAGCTCTTTCACCTCCGGATGAGTTGTAAATAAAATCTCATACATCTGAGTTGTGATAGCCTCTGAGTTTTTAGCTACAACTCCTGCTGTAGCTTTTACTATTTCAATTGTTTTTTCTGATAATCTCATCTTTTATCCTTTTATTATAATACTATTTTTTAGACTAAATTCTGCCACCGGCTTGAACGCCCCATGTAGTTCTCCATCTAGTTTTTACTAAAGAGATTCCCATAATAGCTACAAGAACAACAGCTGCAAATATCATAAATCCTGCTGAATAGCCATCAAATGCACCTTTACTCCAGCCAAAAGTTTTGATAAGAGCAGTACCCCCAAGACCGCCTGCCGCACCGATGATACCTGTCATGATTCCTATGTCTTTTCCAAATCTTTGCGGAACAAGCTGGAAGACTGCGCCGTTTGCCATACCTAAGTTAGCCATGATTAGAAACAATACAAAAATCGCCACACCAAATGGAAGAGTCATAGTCGCATTTAAAATCGCTAAAAGTGTCACCGTACCAAAGAAAACATAGAGTGATTTCACACCGCCGAGTTTGTCGGCAACAGCACCGCCAACCGGACGAAGCACTGCACCTGCAAAGATACATAAGGCACCGAAGTAACCGGCGACAACTTTAACATTTCCTTCATCTATTACATCCAATCCAAAAGCACTCATGTCAGCTTGATAGGTGCTCATAAGATACACTTTCATATACCCTGCAAAACCTACAAATCCACCAAAACTTACTGCATAAAAAAGGTTAAACCACCATGTATCTTTATCTTTTAAAAGTTTAGCGTAATCTTTTAATTTTTTCGGATTCGCTTTATAAACTGATTCTGGAGCGTTTTGAGCTAAAAATGCATAAGCTATTAAAACAACGATAGCCATCACTGCACCTACACCAAAGACGGATGCCCATCCCCAAAGTTCTGCAATCTTAGGAGCAAAAAGAAAGTCGATTACAACACCGATATTTCCGGCACCGGCAATACCAAGAACAACACCTTGGAGCTTTGGCGGATACCATTGACCAGCCTGTGGAAGTGCTACCGCAAAAGATGCTCCCGCAAAACCAAGACCAAGTGCAACTAGAAGGAGTGCGTTATATGTGATATTGTCACCCATAAAAAAAGCAGTTAAAAGAGCTGCAATAACAACTGTTTGTGCCATAAGCGCAGTAAGTTTTGCTCCAAGCTTATCAACGCCAAATCCAAGAAGGATTCTTAAAAGCGCACCGGAGAGAATAGGAAGCGAAAGCAAAGTCGCTTTTTCTCCATCACTCATGATGTGCCCGCCAAGTGCTAGTGCCTCAGCTATTTCTGTACTTAATGGACCAAGCATAGTCCAAACCATAAAACTCATATCGAAATATAAAAAAGCCATGAACAGTGTCGGTGCATGTCCTTGCCCTTTTAAGTCTTTAAATCCTGCCATATTATTTTCCTTTAAGCTTAATATTTCATTAAATAAATTTAAGATGCAGAATTGTACAAAGAATAAATCAACAATATACCAAATTATTGTATAAAATTTATACAATAATTTGTTAACTTTACATTAAAGCATTGTTATAATTTTCCCAAGATTTATACATAATGGATAAAAGTATGACAGAGAATATGCAAACACCCTTGGAGAGTTTTATAGACTACAAAGCTGATACTGGTTCTCAGTGCGGCAACTATTCTATAGATATTCCCAAGCTTCAAGAAGGCGAACAGTATCGCTTCCATTTTGATGCGACTGCCTGTGTCGGCTGCAGATGCTGCGAGGTTGCTTGTAACGAACAAAACAACAATCCCTCAGATATAAAATGGAGAAGAGTCGGCGAGATGGAAGGTGGAGTTTTTCCGGCTTTCACACAACTGCTCAACTCCATGAGCTGTAACCACTGTGTCGATCCTGAGTGTCTTAAAGGATGTCCGACAGAGTCTTACATCAAAATCGCGGAGACCGGAATAGTCATCCATGAAGACGATACATGTATAGGGTGTCAATACTGTACATGGAACTGCCCTTATGGTGTTCCTGTCTATCATGAAGAGAGAAAAATAGTGACGAAGTGTCACATGTGCCACGAGAGACTCGATGTCGGTCAGTCACCTGCATGTGTTCAGTCATGCCCCTCCGGAGCCATCGAGATAGAGGCTGTTAACATCAAGGAATGGTTGGAACGTGACATTGACACGCAAGCCAATATGCCATTTTTACCCGATGCCAGAATCACCAACTCAACAACAAGATATACACTGCCGGAGAATATGCCTGATAAGATGAAAGAGATGGATGAGCATATATTAAAACCTGCACACTCTGAGATGCCTCTTGTTTTTATGACCGTTTTAACGCAGATCTCACTCGGCGGATTTTTAGCGCTCTTTCTAGGTGATGTCATGAGTTTGTTCGGATTTGAAAGTACAAACTGGATTATGGCACTTTTAGTGATGATGCCGGCAGCTATCGGGCTTCCCTTGTCTGCGCTGCATTTAGGTCGTCCTTTTTTGGCATTGACTGCTATGAAAAATATAAAAACATCTTGGTTATCCCGTGAAGCACTCGCGCTTGGCGTTTTTACCTCTTTAATGAGTGTGGTTGTGGCCTTGTACTTTTTGGAACTTCCACATGCACTTATCCTTGCACTCGAAGCCATTACATTGGCGGTCGGAATCTACGGCATCTATGCTCAAAGCATGATTTACCGTATCAGAGCCCGCCCGTCATGGAACAGAAGAACAACCAATATGAAATTTTTTGGCGTAGCTTATGTCGGTGCATTTATGATGGGATTGGCTGGTTTAATCTTGGGAGTTACAGATGCCGTACTTCCTCTCATCTCTTTGGGAATGGTTGGTGCCATGGCGCAGCTTTTCTTTAGCTATGAAGATGCAAGGACTTTGGATACAACTGCCCAAAATGAGTATCAGCTCAAAAGAAGCTCAAGACTGCTCAACGAAAACTTTAAAAATATAAAACTATTTCGTTTTGTAAGCTTGCTAGCTGGGGGCATATTCTTACCGCTGTTAGTGATAGTCTTTATACATTCGACTTCTATTGCATTCATGGCATTGTTATTTTCATTTATATTGATTGTTGCAAGCGAATTGAGTGATAGATTTTTATTTTATTCCACGGTTGTTCCTTTAGGAATGGCGGGTGGATTTTTTGTAGGAAAACAACGATGATTAATAAATTAAAAGACTTCTTAGGCTTTGATATAAAAGCAGAGAAATATAAACTCTCAAGCGACCCAGTTTTTGGGATGATAAGCGATGCAAACAAACCGGACAAATGGGTATTTTCTACATGTGGCTATTGCGGTGTCGGTTGCGGGCTTTACATCGGTGTCAAAGACGGTAAAGCGGTTTACACAAAAGGCAATCCGAAACACTTTGTAAATATGGGAACACTTTGTCCAAAAGGTTTGAGCGAGCATCAGATGATTAATTCACCTGAGAGAATCACGACGCCACATGTAAGAAAAAATGGCAAGTTAACTCCTACTTCTTGGGATGAGGCATTTTCTAAAACAGCAGATGAATTTAAACGAATAGCAAAAGAACATGGGGAAAAAGCAGTTGGCGTTATCTCAACGGGACAGCTTTTAACAGAGGAGTTTTACACCCTTGGGAAATTTGTCCAGCTCGGACTTGGCACAAACAACTATGACGGTAACACCACTCTTTGCATGGCTTCGGCAGTGATGGGTTACAAACAATCTCTCGGCTCAGACGGGCCGGTCGGCTCTTATGAGGATTTTGAAAAAGCAGATACCATTTTTTTAATCGGCGCAAATATCGCAGACAACCATCCGATTCTGACACTGCATATAAACAAAAATAAAAAACCGAACAAAAAGGTGATAGTGATTGACCCGCGAGCCTCCAAGACTTCACAGATGGCGGATATCTTTGTGCCTATCAAACCAAGAACGGACTTGGCGCTTTTCAATGGGTTAGCTTACATCGTGATAGAACAAGGCTGGGAAAACGAAGGCTACATGTTAGCCAACACAAACGGTTACAAAGAGCTGAAAAAACATCTCCAAAACTACCCTCCCCAAGAGGTGGCAAATATTACGGGAATAGATGTAAAAACTTTGTATGAACTCGCACGCCAATTTGTCGCTCAAGATTCGGTTTTGAGCGCATGGACGATGGGTGTCAACCAGTCATTCATGGGAACGGATACTGTAAGCGCGATTATAAACCTGCACCTTTTAACAGGGCAAATCGGGCGAGAAGGGGCAGGACCTTTTTCGATTACAGGACAGTGCAACGCCATGGGGACGAGAGAAACAGGGTTTACCTCTTCACTTCCGGGTTACCGCAACTTTGGTGATACACAGGCACTTCAAGAATATGCAAATATAGTGAATGTTCCAGAGGAGATTATACCAACAGCCCGCGGTTACAAATATGCGGAGATTATAGACGCGATTGACAGAGGTGAGATAAAAGCACTTTGGATAGTCGCGACAAATCCATTGGTAAGTTTTGTAAATCAGGAAAAGTTGCGGAAAACTCTTGCAAAGCTTGATTTGCTAGTAGTTCAAGATGCATTTTTAGGTGACACGGCACAAATCGCAGATGTTATCTTTTCTGCCGCTACATGGGGAGAAAAAGAGGGAACTTATACAAATTCCGAGAGACGATGTAACCGAGCGAACAAAGCAGTGGAGCCGATAGGCGAAGCGAAAAGCGACTTTGATATCGTCGTGGAGTTTTCAAAATATTTTGACGGAGTCAATGAGATGCTTTTTCCATCATGGAAAAACCCGAAAGATGCGTTTGATGAGTGGAAAAAAGTCTCAAAAGACCAGTTGTGCGATTATTCCGGCATGAGCTATGAACTTATGGAAGAGTTGGGCGGTGTGCAGTGGCCATGTAACGAGGAAAATCCGAAAGGTTCGAAACGACTCTATACACCTGAGATTCCTTTTAGAACCAAAGACAAAAAAGCAAAACTTTTGTGTCTTGACTGGTTTCCTATGGCAGAGCCTGCATGTGCAGAATTTCCGGTTATTTTAAATACGGGAAGAACAGTTGAGCAGTGGCATACCCGCACAAAAACGCGTTCCATCGACATACTCAACGATTTAGCACCTGAGGCTTGGGTAGATATAAACCCCGAAGATGCCAAAAAACTCAAAGTAAAAAGCGGAGACAGAATGTCGCTCTCAAGCCCAAGAGGACGCGTAAACGATGTCGTCGTCCGTGTGACTCAGAGTGTGGCACCTGGAAATGTGTTTGTGCCGTTTCACTTCAATACTCAGCTTGTAAACGCGCTGACAAACGAAAGCTTCTGTCCAAAATCCGGTGAGCCTAACTATAAACAGACTGCTATTCAGCTTCACTCCAGTGAAGTTCCGGATGGTTTAGAGTTTATTAAAGATGAGATTAGCGGAGCGATAGCGCATGTAAAAACTGCTTACGAAGGCGTAAGAGTTCAAGAAAAAGAGAGGACAGTATAATTATGGAAGCATTACAAAAAGCCAGCCAAGCAAGAAATAAAAAGCTTAATAAAATGGAAGAAGTGAAAAACTTAAAAAATCCGCAGGAAGCGTTTGACAAGATAAAAGAGTATGCACAAAATGGATATGCTTCTATCCCTGATGAAGATAAGAAATACTTTCTAAAATGTTTTGGGATTTACGACAGACCTGCTACACCTGAGCGATTTATGATAAAACTCCGCATCCCGGGCGGGCATCTGAATTCATCCCAGGCAAGAGTCATAGGTGCATGTGCGAAAGAGTATGGAGAAGATTATATAGATCTGACTACAAGACAGCAGTGTGAGTTAAGATACCTTAAGATAGAGGATATGCCTGCACTTTTGGAGAGATTGAAAGCTGTCGGGATTGATGCTTATCAAACCGGTGTCGATAACATACGGGGCATAATGTCTGACCCGCTTGATGACATGGCGTATGATAATGTGCTTCCATCCCACAAGACACTCTTAAAGATACAGGAGATGTTTTTATACAATCCTGAGTGGATATCTACACTTCCAAGAAAGTTCAATACTGCCATAACAGGTTCACTCGCAAACAGATGCAATATCTTTTGCCATGATGCCTCTTTTGCTTTGGCTCAAAAAGAGGGTGTGTTCGGTTACAACATGTTCCTTGGCGGAAAAGTCGGTGTAGTCGGAAAAAGTGCGGATATCTTTCTTGCGAACGAAGAGGAAGTATTAAAAGCTTTTGGCTCGATAATAGATATCTTTAAAAGATTCGGATTTCGCGATAACCGCAACAAAAGCAGGCTTCACCATCTTATAGAAGATGTCGGCATGAAAGATATCTCAGCAGCAATCAGAGAAAATGCCGGAGTTGACTTTGCAACTGCCGGAGAGACTATGACCAAACTGGAGTTCAGTGATCCAGACCATGGAAAAGTGCAGCTTCGCGACGGTTCCTTTGGTGTGCATGTCGTAGTTCCATCTGGGATTTTTTCAGGAAGCGGTATGATGGAAGTGGCACATCTCAGTGAGCGTTATGGGAACAAAGAAATCCGTTTTGACATGGAACAGAGTCTGTATATTTTAGGCGTTCAAGATGTGCAGACAATGCTTCAAGAGAAGTTTTTTGAAACTTATAAAAATGTAAATACCCCCTACCTAAACCACTTGATTGCCTGTGCCGGAACTGAGCACTGCCCGTTTGGAGTGATTGAAAATAAGAATGATGCCATCAACATGTCAAAATATTTACAAGAAAAGGTACCGCTTGAGAATGGACGCATCAGGATGTATTGGTCAGCATGCGTAAAAGGCTGTGGTATTCACGGTTTAGGAGATATCGGGTTTGAAGGGTGTAAGGCAAAAGTCGATGGAGTCACTGAGGACGGTGTTCACATAAGCCTAGGAGGAAAGATCTCCAGCGAAGGAGTGGAAGGCTATAGCGTTATAAAATCTGCACCCCTAAGATATGCAAAGTATTATGTGGAAAGTTTAATGATAGAGTATAAAAAATTAAGACGCAAAGATGAGACATTTGAGAGATTTCATGACAGAGTCTTGTCGCAGTACACTTCGTATTTTTTAGGATTTATCATGCAGCTTCAAGCATATCTGAGAGCTAAAAATATAAACATAGAATTGCATTTAGACAAAAAAGTTTTAAGTGGTAAAAATGAAGAATTTGAAATCTTTGAACTTGGAAGAAAACTCTATTATCAACTCACAAAACAGGAAGCCTATTCAGCTTATGACAGATTTTCAAATGAAAACAAAAGAGAAAAGTTGGAAAATATAAGCAAAGTGATTCCAGATATTGACAAAAACTTAGCTGCTGTTATAGAAAGAATGTTAAGCAGTGAGCAAAAAAGGGCGGTTGTTTTTTCTGAGTTAACACCTTTGATTCCTTTATAAGGTTGGCATGCATCATTTCCGTGGATAGTGCACCCGCGGAAATAGTTCTCTAGCCTTTGATGCTTTTTGAGAGCTGATTATTTATGCTTTTTTAAGTACGCTGACTATGTAAAGCAGAGCAATCGCGCCAATAGTTGATACAATCAGAGAGCCTATTATCCCTCCGCCAGCTGACACACCCAATAAACTAAATATAAAACCGCCAACTATAGCACCAATAATCCCCACTATGATGTTGCCTATAGCACCAAATCCCCGTCCTTTCATTATGTTACCGGCAAGCCATCCAGCTATTGCCCCGATTACCAACATAATAACTAAGCTTCTTATATCCATGATATCTCCAATTTTATTTGTTATATTTGCCGCAGTAAGAACTCTTATTTATGTTCAATTTTACTACAGTGTTTTCTATTGTAGCACAATGAGGTATCTAAAAACCTTCAACATTATGTTGGTCTCATCCAAAATGGAATCAACATGGGAGTGGTTTTCATATACTCTTTATACTCTTCACCGAAAAGCTTTATCAGGCTTTTTTCTTCATAATAAAGACCTATTAAAACATAAATTGTCATACCGACACTTAAGAGTAAATGGCTGTAGCTCATAGATGGTGTTGCCCATAATCCAACAAGCGTTCCTGCTTGGATGGGATGCCTTATGTATTTATAAAAAAAGTTTGCCTGAAACTTTACTTTTGGCTCAGGAAGATTTTTTAAAACTCTATACCCTTGATGCAAACCAAAAAGTTCAAAATGATCTATAATAAAAGTGGCAACCAATGCACTAAGCCAACCTATAATATATAGCATTGTAATACTCCAAAACACCAAATCATTTTGAAAATTCCAGACATAACCTTCTATCGGCTGCCAAAAATAAAATATCATCACCAAACAAATGGATGAAGCTACAGAGTAAGTAGCAGATTTTACTGCATGTGAGAGATTTTTCAGCAATCCGTCTTTGAAAAAACTCCTCGCCATAAGGGAATGCTGCAAGCCAAAAAACAACAATAAACCTGTATTTATTAAAACAGGATTTATATCTATACTCATCATAGGAACATCAATATTGAATGGCATGAACTCCCATGGATAAACCCATAAAATCAAAAAACTCAAAGAGATGATGGAGAGTATATAACCGACTAAAGAGTATGCAAATATTAAGTATTTTTTCATTGTGCGGTTTCCTTAATAGTTTTTACCCGTTACCAAGTTCCAGTATTCCCACCTAGTCGATGGGAATGAGTTAAAGCGAAAGTTGTGAATTATACCCATGTGTTTCTAAGATGAACAAGTGTAAGAACCATTACGCTAAAATAACTAAAAAAGAGAGCAGATGAAAAACTTTATTTCAAATATTAAAACCGCAATTATAGGGACACTTGACAAAGATAATCTTCCTTTTTCTTCGTATGCACCTTACATTTATGACAGCAACCGTTTTTACATCTACATCGCAAGCATGGCAACGCATACAAAAAATATAGAGGCGAATCCACATGCTTCTTTGTTTTTTATAGAGGATGAGAGCAAGAGTGAAAACCTTTTTGCCAGAAAACGGATATCTCTGCAGTGTACCTCTGTGAAAATAGGCAGAGACAGTGCGCGATTTGAAGAGGTGCTGGCTTTATTTGGTCTGAAATTTGACAGTTCTATGGTTGCAATGCTTAAAAAAATGACGGACTTTAATCTGTTTGAGTTAGAGGTAAAAGCTGGTGAAGCGACCTTTGGTTTTGGTGACGCTTATCTCATCGGCGGAGCCGAGATGAATGAGTTAGTTCCCCGTCGCGGCGGCGGGCATCAAAGCGAACAATAAATTTATCTATACTTCTCTTCAAACTCCCCAGCTAAAAGAGGTTTAGAGTAGTAATATCCCTGCATTTCATCACATCCCTGCTCGCGAAGATAATCAAGTTGCTCAATAGTCTCAACCCCTTCTGCAATCGTTTGAAGACCGAGACTATGTGCCATATTTATGATAGCGGCGACAATCGCTCTATCTTCAGAGTCTGTAGTTATATCACGAACAAAAGATTGATCGATTTTGAGCTTATAGACTTTAAATTTTTTCAAGTAGCTTAAGCTTGAATATCCTGTACCAAAATCATCAATGGACATTTTTATCCCAATTTTATGTAAATTATTCATAATATTGATGGCCATTTGAGGATTGTTCATGGTGACACCCTCTGTTAACTCAATCTCTAAATACTCAGGTGGCAATCCAGCACTATGAAGTATTTGCTCTATTAACTCAGGCAAATTTGCATTTCTAAATTGTACAGCAGATAAATTCACCGCCATAATCATAGGAGACATACCTTTGTCTATCCATTCTTTCATCTGTTTTATAGCACTTTTTAATACCCATTCGCCTATTGGCAAAATCAAACCGTTATTTTCTGCAATAGGGATAAATTCTACCGGAGAGACATTCCCAAATTTTGGATGCGTCCACCTGAGTAAAGCTTCTACGCCGATGACTTTTCCTGTTGTCATCGATATCTGCGGCTGATACACAAGGTGTAATTCATTCTGCAAAAGTGCATAGTAGAGTGCGTTACCGAGTTCCAAGTTTCGTTTGCCGCTTGTTTGCATCTCTTTTGTAAAAAAAGAGTAGGCATTTCGTCCATCATTCTTTGCACGATACATCGCTGTATCTGCATTTTTATAAAGTGTATCTTTATCCAGTCCATCCAAGGGGTACATTGCAATACCAATGGAGGTCGTAACAGTGAGCTCATGATGTTCACATAGAAACGGATGATACACAGTAGAGAGTAATTTCTGTGCTATTTGTTGCGCTTGCATGGCATTCGTGTCCGGAAAAAGTATGATAAACTCATCTCCTCCAAATCGTGCCAATGTATCTTCTTCTCTAAGAATACCTTTAATGCGTTGACCAAACTTCATCAATAATTCATCCCCGATGCTATGTCCGAGCGTGTCATTTATATCTTTAAAATGATCAATATCTAAAAACATTAACGCAAAACTACATTCACTTCTCTTTGATAAAGTTAACAAGTATTCTAAATGTTCTTCTAATTTTAAACGATTCGGCAAACCTGTCAATGCATCGTAGTTTGCCATAAACTCTATTTTTTGTTGCGTTTCTTTATATTCAGTAACATCTCTAGTGATACCAAGCAGCATGGTTGCCTTCGAACTTGAATCATGCATAGGAACAGCGTGGGTCTCGAGCCAGCGGTGTGTCCCCTTTAAGCCTTTAATCTCAAACTCCAAAACTCCGCTATGTCCAGCCATGACTTGTTTGTGTAAATCTAAAAATGGAGTTCGCCACTCTGGAAGAAGATAAGAGATTAAATTCTGATTCTGTGCTTCTTCAAGTGTATCTGCTTCGAGCATTGCAAGACCTGCGGAATTCATCTCAACAAGCTGTCCTCTTGGATTTACCAGCTTTACGCATTCAGGTTCATTTTCAATAATAGCCTGAAGGTGCTGGCGACTCTCTATAAGTGCATTTTCTGAGAGCTTTTGTTCTGTAATGTCATCATAAACCCCCAAGATGCCGACTGACTCATTTTTGCTATTGTACAGCGGTACTTTTGATGTCCGTACCCATACTGTGTTTCCATCAGCTATCGTCTGAGGTTCTTCAAAAGAAAGTTTCGAAGTCTTAGAGTCAATAACATAACGGTCATCAGCATTATAAAGCGCTGCCTGCTCTTTCCATGACATTTGATAATCATTTTTACCGACAATCTCGTCTGGACTGCTCTTTCCTGCATCCTTGGCAAAAGCAACATTGCAGCCCAGATAATTTAGATTTTTGTCTTTCCAAAAAATACGAACAGGTACTGTATTGATGATTGTCATGAGTAGCTTATGAGAATCTATCAAATCTTCTTCTATTTTTTTTCTGGACTTTTCATTTTCAAATTCAGCTAATGTATAGTCCATATTTGATGTAATTTTCTGGAGTAAAGACCTTGTTTGCTCATCAAAAGCATTCAGTTCGTTTGAGTAGAGGTTAAGAGTCCCGATTACCATGCCGTTTTTATGAAATGGAAGCGCAGCGGAAGATTGCCAGCCAAATTTTTTCGCCTGTGCATGCCATAATGTTGTATTTTCATCATGTAAAAAATCTTGACACCAATAAGGCTGGTCTTCTCTACAAGCTATACCGCTTGGACCATTTCCAGAGGGATTGTCTGCGCTCACATCTATATGGATATCTTGAAGATACTCTGTTCCTTCCCCGCAATGAACAAGAGGGTTCAGCTGCTGAATCGTTTCATCTATCAAACCAATCCATGCCATTTTTATATCAGTAATAGTTAAAACATCTTGACAGATTGTAGTAAATAACGCCATCTCATTCTCGGCATAATTCACAGCCTCATGAGAATGAATCAAGGTATTATATAGTTGACTCATTCGCTGAATATTTATCATATTTTCTACCTATGTTGTTATAAACTAATTTTGTGTACATTGTACCTTAGAAATATAAAATGGTTACTTATAAAAAAAAGTTATAATTTATACAAAAAAAATTAATTTATTAAAATTAGGATGAACAACTTAACTTGATATTTTTTGCTCTTTGTGGAGTTGATTTAGACAAATAGTTTAACTCCTCATGTTCTGCGAATGGGTTGAGTGCAACAGTTAATAAATCTTCTATCATGGAAAAATCAGACACGTTAGCTTTGTTTATCGCTTCTTGCAAAATATGATTTTTTAGGATGTACTTTGGATTTACAGCTAACATTTTTTGATGTCTGTCTTGCTTTGACACACTCTCTTTTTGCAATCTTTCATCATACGCTTCGAGCCATTCTTTAAGCGGTGTTTGAAATACAGCGATTTCCAAAAGTGCTTTTTTATCTCCATCATAATGCGAAAGTGTTCTAAAAAAGAGCGTGTAATCTATTGTCGCACTCTCCAAAGCTCCAAGCATCCATTTGAAAAGCTCGATATCTTTTTCATCCTGCTCAAAGAGACCCATTTTTTTATACATGCTACTCAGATACTGCTCTTCATAGGTAGCACCAAAACTCTCGTCAAGAACTTCCAGAGCCGCTTCATAATTTACTATGGAAGAGAGCGCTTTTGCCAATTGATGCAGATTCCAGTGTGCGATGCCCGGCTGATTTTTAAAGCTGTAGCGACCTTCAACGTCGGTATGGTTACATACATAGTCGGACTCATAATCATCCAAAAAGGCAAAAGGTCCATAGTCTATCGTTCGCCCGTCTATGGACATGTTGTCCGTGTTCATCACTCCATGATTGAAACCTACACTTTGCCACAAAGCTATCGTTTTGGCTGTGTTTTTCACAATCTCTTCGTACAGTTTAAGGTACATCCCCTCTTGATTTTTTAAATGGGGAAAGGACTCGTCTATGACATAATCCGCCAGCTTTTGTATCTTCTGATGTTCCCCTTTAGCGTTAAAATACTCAAATGTTCCAAAACGAACCCAGGTAGGTGAAAGGCGAAGGACAATAGCTCCTTTTTCCCATCGCTCGCGGGCAACATCCGTATCACTTCCTATGAGAGCCAAAGCTCTGGATGTCTGTATGCCAAGTCCATGCATCGCTTCAGACATGAGGTACTCGCGGATACTTGAACGCAGAACTGCTCTTCCATCTCCTTGACGGGAGTAAAGTGTTTGCCCTGCCCCTTTAAGTTGCAGATTGAGCCCGTTGACTTTGCCAAGATTGATAGCTCTTCCATCCCCAAGACGAGGAACAAAATAACCGAACTGATGTCCGGCATAACACATGGCAAAAGTTTTTGAACCCTCCAGCTTATGTGTACCATTTACAATGTCTACAAGTTTTTCATCTAAGTGAATATCACCTTCCAATCCCAAAAGTTTTGCAGCTTCTTTGGATGCTGAGATTAGAAAAGGTTTCTTTAACGGAGATGGTTCAACTTCATCAAAAAAGAGAGAGTCAAGATTTAAATATGGTGTTGTTAGTTTTAATTGTGAAAATTTCATGAGTAGTTTTTAGCATTAGAGATGTTAAAAAATCTACAATAAAAAATCTTGCTTTTTTTTTAGAGCTGTTCTTAAGAAAAGAGATGGTGAGATGCTATATTCATGCTATACATTTTGCTTATAATGTTGATATATGGTAACGGGCTTCTTCCAGTTATATGGTGGAAGGCAAATAAAATATAAAAGTAGCAAATAATGAAAAATAAGAACTATTCTTTCAGTATTGACACAATCCCTTTAAACATCGCTATTTATAAATATGACAGTAAAAAAGATGATTTTATATTTATAGACTTTAATATCTCTGCAGAATACACCGAAAAAATCACAAAAGATCATCTCATAGGAAAATATCTCACTGATGTTTTTTCCTCTGTTAAAGAGTTTGGAATCTTTGATGTTTTTAAAAAAGCTTACTTCACCGGCGAAAAGCAAATCCATAAAACGGAATTTTATAAAGATAAACGCATAAGCGGTTGGCGCGAAAATGAGATATACAAAATAGACAATGACTATATTATGGCTATATATAAAGATTTAACTTTAGAAAAGTCACTTGAAAATAGATTAAAAATGCTTGGTAACATTGTAGATAACAGTGTTACTGAGATATATATTTTTGAGTCGTATAATTTTCAATTTACCTATGCAAATAAACAAGCTCAAAAAAATCTTGGATATAGTAATGAAGAGCTTTTGGCACTACATCCATGGGATATTAAACCTCTGCTTAGTGAGAAAGAATTTAAAGACTACCTGAAAGATGCCAAAGTTGCAGTTTTAGATACAAAACACAGACGCAAAGACGGTACAGACTATTTTATAGAAGCAAAAATACAAAAGATGCTTCTAGAAAATGAAGAGCAATACGTTGCCATTGTTTCAGATGTTACACAAAAAAAAGATTATGAAGAAAAGCTGCTGCTTTCAAAAGAAGTGATAGATTCAATATCTGAAGCTGTTGTCATAACTGACTTAAATGCCAATATACTTGATATAAATCCAGCATATTTACATCTCTCCGGATTTAAACGAGAAGAAGTCATTGGTAAATCGCCAAGAATCTTTAAATCAGGAATACATAGCAAAGCTTTCTACAACAACATGTGGACACAATTATTGGATAATGGTTTTTATAAAGGGGAGATTTGGGACAGAAAAGCATCCAGTGAACTATTTCTCAAAGAGATTACAATTTCTGTGTTAAAAGATGCAAATGGTATTGCAAAGAATTATGTTGGTGTATTTACTGACATCACAAGGGAAAATAACCATAAACAGGAACTTGAAAATATGGCTTTCACTGATGCTCTAACCGGTCTGACAAATAGATTACAGTTTAAAAACATTCTAAAACATGAGATTGAGATTGCTCTGAGAAATAAAAGCAACGGGGCACTTTTATTGATTGATTTGGATATGTTTAAAAAAGTGAATGATACATTGGGACATCTTATAGGAGATGAACTTTTAATTGCTGTCACAAAAAGATTAAATACTTTAGTACGAAAGTCTGACACGGTATCACGCATCGGAGGAGATGAATTTACCATTATTATGGCATCTCCTATTAAAGAGCGAAGTGTTCAATTTATTTCTCAGAACATTATTGATAAACTAAGTAAACCTTACCATATTGAAAATCATGAGATTTTTATAAATTCAAGTATTGGTATAACTTTTTTTCCGGATGATGGGCAAGATGTTGACGGACTAATCAAAGCAGCCGATTTGGCAATGTATAAAGCAAAAGATTCAGGAAGAGGACATTATCAATTTTTTCAATCTGAAATGCATGATGAGAGCATTAAAAAAAGAACTATTGAAATTGAGCTGAGAGAAGCACTCTCTTGTGGAAAAATCATTCCTTATTATCAACCAAAAATCAACCCTCAAAAAGGGACTGTTGTCGGCGTTGAAGCACTTGTAAGATGGGAACACAGTACACTTGGAGTATTACCCCCTGTATTTTTTCTTGATATAGCTGAAGATAGCGGACTTATACACTCACTTGGAGAACAGGTTCTCGTTCAGGCTATAAAAGATATTAAAGAATTAAATGAGAGTGATTATCCCAAACTTAGCGTAGCTGTGAATCTTTCTTCTAAGCAGTTTGAAGATGATAAACTTATTGAAAAAATATTAAAGAATATAAGAAAGTATGAATTTGATATCAATAATCTAGAGCTTGAGATAACCGAAAGCTTGATTATGCAAGATGTTGAGCGAGCCATTGATATGATGAAAGAATTAACAACTCACAATATTAAGATTTCAATTGATGATTTTGGAACTGGCTATTCATCATTAAATTATTTAAAGAGATTTCCAATTTCATATTTGAAAATTGACAAATCATTTATTGACGGCATTGTAGATTTTAAAGAAGATAAAGCCATTGTTCAAACAATTATGTCAATGGCTGAGAGTTTAAATATCGGTGTTGTAGCTGAGGGTGTAGAAACCACCCAGCAAGAAAAGCATTTGTCTAAAATGTCAAACCTTTTATGTCAGGGATATTTATACAGCAAACCACTATCCTTTGAAGATTTAAAAAAGTTTCTAGCTAAATATTAAAGCCAGGATACACAAACAATAAGCAGATGCTTTACAAGCATATATTATGTTTTATAAGTATAAATAAATATTATATGAAATTTAAGAGTAAGAAGAATACAATACAGCTATGAAAAAATTTATTGCCTTTTTAGCCAAACTTGGGCTTTGGCGATTTGTCATCCTGTTTACTTTGCCGATTTTGCTTATTACTGAGCTGATGGTAATTGCACATAGCTATGTGTTAACCGGTCGTATTTTTGACACAAACATGTTGATAGCAGGCTTTACAATTCCTGTTATTGAGGGCTCTATTGCTTTTGTCTTTATGTATTTTGTCATCCGTTATCTTAATCAATTAGAAGATACAAAAGATGAGATATCGGCAGTTCAACAAGAGACGGAACAACAGCTTATTTATGAAAAAAAACGGGCACTGCAATACTTGGATATCACAGGAACGATGATTGTTGCACTCGATACCGCCGGCAACATTATGTTGGCAAATAAAGAGATGTGTAAAGCTATTTGGCATGAATCAGAAGCCTCTCCAGTAGGAAAAAATTGGTTTGAGATATATTTACCGGAGCTTGCTCGTAAAGAAGTTTTCAAAGTTTTCAAAGAGATTATCAATGGAAATATTGGATCTTATAAAACATACGAAAGTGAGTTGCTCTTTAAAGATGGGAACACCAGACTTATCCAATGGAATAACGAATACATTAGAGATAACAGCGGAACGATAATAGGCATCCTCTCTTCCGGAAGAGATATTACAGAATCTAGAAAAGATGAAGAAAAACTCAAAAAAAGTGAAAATTATCAACGAGCTATACTAGATAGCTTCCCATTTTTTGTCTGGCTTAAAGATACAAATGGTGATTATTTAGCAACAAATAAAGCCGTTGCCAAAGCGACAGGATTTGATAATCCATCAGAGATAATCGGTAAGAATGATTTTGATCTGTTTCCGGAAGATATGGCAAATGCTTTTAGAGCTGATGATAAAGAAGTTATGGAATCATTAGAAAAAAAAGAATTAGAAGAACTCATAGAGGGACATGGGGAAAGAAGGTGGCATGAAACTTATAAAGCCCCTATTTTAGATAAAGAGGGAAATCTTTTTGGTACAGTGGGCTTTGCACGGGATATCACAAAAGATAAAGAGTCAGAAGAAGAGCTGAAACTTATGAAATATGCGCTTGACCATGTAAAAGAAGCAGTATTTTTATCTGAACAAAATGGTAAGTTTATATATGTCAATGATGGTGCATCCAGGCAATTAGGCTATACAAAAGAAGAATTAAAAACAATGGGGATATTTGACATTGCCCCAGATTTTCCCGAGTCACAAATACCCTCTCAC
>CALCGG010000115.1 GCA_937900945.1 uncultured Sulfurimonas sp.
AACTCCTGTAACATGGATGAAAACCATGGATCCTAACCGCTAGACGACGGGGCCAACAATATGTAGAATGGTGTCCTGTGATGGATTCGAACCATCGGCCACATCATTAAAAGTGACGTGCTCTACCAGCTGAGCTAACAAGACATTTACAAGCATTTCTGTTTGTGGACGGGAATTATAGGCAAATAGTTTTTATATGTCAATGTAAATACACGAAAAATAGGAATTCTTTTAAAATTTGTTGTAAATACGCAAACATACAGAAATTAATCACTAGTTAAATGATTTCCAACTATAATCAGACCAAAAATTATACAAGTTGGAAAAATGAAAATAAAATTTAAGTTATTATTACCCATCTTTGCAGTTGCATGGCTTGTCTCCGGCTGTTCTCAAAAGGTTCAGATAAAAGCATTGAACCCTGCAGAAGTTGGTGAGATGTCAAATAAAAAGCACATTGCAGTAAGCCATTTTAGAAATGACTATGTTGGACTCTCCGGCAAGATAGAATCGCAACTAGCTAAAAACAAGCTTGATGGAAAAAATTATTTTACAGTCTTGAGCAGAAAAGATATGGATTTAGTTTTAAAAGAACAAAAACTGCAATCTTCTGAGTTGTTAGATGAAAAAACTTCTGCGAGAGTTGGAAAGCTCATAGGTGCTCAAGCTATAATAAATGGCGAAGTTACAGCGAGCGGGGAAGCTGATTATTATTATGATGATAGAAAAGAATGCGTAAAATATATCAAAGATTCCGGATGTGTGAAATGGCATTATTATAAAGTGAGGTGCGACACAATGCAAGCAACGGTCGCTGCAAATCTTAATATTGTAAATATAGAAACTGGTTCATTAATCTATGGAGATACATTGTCGAGAAATTACAGTGCTGACTCATGCAGAGTCGGTAGAATTCTTTCTAAAGACCAGGCGATAAATCAATTGGCTTCTAATATAGCAGATGATTTTGTGTATAAACTGACCCCGAATTATGTCTATTTTAGTGTTGTTTTACTTGAAGATATAGAACTTGATGCTGTAACAGATGAACAGGAACAGCAGTTTGAAAATTCACTGCTCTATATAAAAGCAGGGCGCATGGACAGAGCAGATGAAATTTTATCTAAACTTATGGATGAATTTGATGGCAAAAGTTATGTCGTTGCTTATACGTATGGAGTCGTAAAAGAAGCTGGGGGTCAGCTTGACGAAGCAAAACAATTGTATGAGATTGCAGACAGAGAAACTCCAAAACCGGTTGAAGAGGTCAACCGTGCAGTCATGAGGATAAATCGTTATATCGATAAAAGAGATGAAGCAAAAAGGCAGATAAGTGTTAAATAAGTTTCATTTTAAAGTTTTTTTAACTCTCATAGCCAGTATGCTTTTCATCTCTGCATGTGGAACTGCTCCAACACCAAAAGAGTCCCCTATAAGCTCCAATGAACTTCCTTCATGGGTGACAAATCCTCAAAACGACACCCAACAGTACATGTACGGAGTAGCCATAAACCGAGACAGAGATACTGCCGTCAAAGATGCTCTGGTCAATATGGTCTCAAAGCTGGGTATCAGTATACAATCAACCTACGAGAGCAATCAAGAGGTGAGCAAATATTATGATAAAAGTGTTTCCACCAATAAAATAAAATCAGATGTTGCAAAGATTAAAGTCAATAACTACGAGATAGTCCAATCACAGAGACTCTCTTACAAAGAATTTGCGGTGATGATTCAAACAGATAAAAAGAAGTTTTATGAGGGCTTAGTTGAGGAGTTGGATGCTCATAAAAAAAGTATAGAGCAAAGATTGAACTTTCTCAAAGATGATGATACTCTCAAAAGGTACAATGTGAAAAAAAAGCTTTCTTTGGAAGCCGAAGGATTAAAGTCAAATATTTTGATACTTTCTGCGCTGGATAAAAGTTTTGATAAAAACAGTTATCTTGATTTTGTAAGTCAAATAGAAAAAGAGTTTATGGATGAGCAAAAAGAGTTGTCTTTTTATGTTGAGGGAGATGCGAAATCTGCCGGTTTTGTGAATAGTATAAAAAAATATTTAGCTCAAAAAGGGTTTAAACTTGCGAATAATCAAAAGAAAAACTCTCTACATGTAAAGATAAATTCAATGGATAATATCATAGAAGACAGTAGCATGGATATAGCCGTTTTAAGGATAAATATAGATGTTTACGACAAGATTCAAGAAATCGGCGGCAAAGATATAATACTCAAAGAGAGATACAATGGTTCAATCTCAAACGTCTATAAAAATGCTTCTATTCATTTCGAACAAGACATGGAATCTCTAGGAATAAATGAAGCTATAGGAATTAACATAAATATCGAATAATAACTTTTTTTTTGTTTTTCAATTATTAACTACTCGCTGTTATAATTTTGTCAAATAAAATAAGGCGATTGTACATGATTTCTAAAATACAAACTATAAAAAAAGAAGTTTCAAAAGTAGTTGTCGGCCAAGAGAAAATGATTGACGGTTTACTCATTGCTCTGCTGTGCGAAGGGCATATTCTTATCGAAGGTGTTCCCGGTCTTGCAAAAACTACAACCGTGAATGCGCTTGCAAAATCCTTGGGGCTCAATTTTAAAAGAGCTCAGTTTACTCCTGACTTACTTCCATCTGATATCCTCGGTGCTGAGATTTACGACCCGCAAAACAACAGTTTTAAAATCAAAAAAGGTCCAATCTTTACAAACCTGCTTTTAGCAGATGAGATTAACCGTTCTCCTGCAAAAGTTCAGTCTGCTTTGCTTGAAGTAATGCAGGAAAAACAGGTTACTTTAGGTGACACAACTTTCAAACTTGACCTGCCGTTTTTTGTTATGGCTACACAAAATCCGGTTGAACAAGAGGGCGTTTACCAGCTTCCAGAAGCTCAGCTTGATAGATTTATGTTAAAGCTTGTAGTGGATTACAACACGAAAACTGAAGAGCTCGAAATTGCAAGACGCATCTCAAGCGGTAAGTTTGAAGAGATACAGCCGGTTTTAACGCATGATGATTTGATAGAGCTTAAAAAGGCTATAAAAGAGATTCATATAGATGCTGAAGTTGAAGAGTACATCATAGAACTTGTAAATGCAACTAGAAATCCTCAGGATTATGGAATGGATGAGCTGAAAAACTTCATTCAGTTCGGAGCTTCTCCTCGTGTAAGTATTGACATGTTTAAGGCCGTAAAAGCGATGGCATTTTTACGAGGGAAAGATTTTGTGACACCTGTTGATGTTGCCTACATTGCAAAAGAGATTATGCGTCACCGGATTGTATTGACTTACGAAGCAGAGGCTGAGGGTATTACAACAGATGAAATCATACAGAAAGTTTTAGAGACTGTAGCAATACCGTAAGGTCTAAGCATGAGCAAACTACAAAAAATCCTGGTTCGTGCAAGACGGCAGGTCTTTAGCGAAATGGTTGGAAATAACCCCTCTGTTTTTCAAGGTGAGGGTTACGATTTCATAGAACTTCGTGAGTACATGCCAGGCGATGATATCCGTCATATTGACTGGAACATTACAGCCAAGATGCAGCAGCCGTTCATAAAAATCTTTCGTGAAGAGAGAGAACTTAATGTTGTAGTAGTTTCGGTTTTAAACGGAAGTGTGCATTTTGGTTCTAAGAAATTTAAACAAGATACTATCGCAGAGCTGGTTGCACTTTTAAGCTTTTCAACGCTGAAAAACGGAGATTTGCTGAGTTCATATATCTTTACGGACGAGATGGTCTCCCATCTCAAACCAAGTAAAAAGTTACATCAGGTCCAAAAAAGTGTGGACGAGATTTTGAATTTTGATGCTTTAAATAAAAAAGTGGACTTCAAAGTTTTGGCAGATACCTTATATAAAAGGCTCAAAAGAAAATCCTTGATTTTAGTTATCAGTGATTTTTTTGAAATTCCGGACTTTAAGCTTTTAGCTAAAAAGCATGAGGTTGTAGCGATTATTGTGAGAGATACTTTGGAAGAAAAGCCGCCTAAGATGGGTTTTGCTTCTTTGGTTGACCCCGAGAGCGGCTCAATTTTAGAGGGTGATTTCAACTCAGCAAGTGTGAACTCTTATGCTAAAAAAGTGGTAGCCCATGACCATGAGTTGTATGATACTTTTAGAAAACATAAAATCAGATTTACAAAAGTGTATACAGATTCTGTAGCAGGTGTAGAACTTAGAAGATTATTTGAGGGAAGATGATGCAAGGCGATGAGATACAACTTCATGATATAAAACCAATCATTGATATACAAGAATACTCGCTCTATTATTTCTTAGGTCTTGTCGGTTTAGTGCTCCTTTTGGCAGGCGGGATTTTATATTTAGTAGTTCTCTGGTTTAAAAGAAGAAATGCTTTTAACATCAGAAAAGAGCATAAAAAACTTTTATCCTCACTGGATTTGAGTGAACCAAAAAAATCTGCCTATGCCATGACTTATTACGGTGCAACATTTAAAAATGACAGCCCAAGACATGAACAGATGTACAATAACCTAATCTCTAAACTTGAGGATTACAAATACAAAAAAACCGTTGAGCGTTTAGATGAAGAAACAATCGGCTACTTTGAACTCTATAAAGAGATGTGTGATGTTTAACGGTTTTTATTTTGAATTCCCTTTTTTTATTGCTCTAATTTTAGTCTTTATTGTATGTGAAATCTATTGCAAAATGAAACTTCCTTCCATCTATTTTCCACATGCAAAGCAGTTCTTACAGCAGTCAGTTTCTAGTTCAAAACTGCTGTTCCTTTTGAAATGGCTTGGGATTGTGATGGTGATTTTGGCTCTTATGTCTCCAGTGAAAGATACGCCTTATGAGCTCAAACCAAAACAAGGTTATGAACTCGCACTAATACTTGATTCTTCACAGTCCATGCAGGAACAGGGATTTGATGAGAATAACCTTATGCTCAATAAATTTGATGTTGTAAAATCGATAGTCGGTGATTTTATAACCCAAAGAAAAAATGACAATATCGGTTTAGTTGTTTTTGGAGCATACTCATTTATAGCTTCTCCTTTAACTTATGATGAAAATATCTTAAATAAAATTGTTGCTCAACTCCAAATCGGTATGGCTGGAAACTACACAGCACTTTATACCTCTTTGGCGCAGGGCGTAAATCTTTTAAAGATGACAGAGTCTAAAAGTAAGGTGGCTATTTTACTCACAGATGGATACTCAACCCCCGGAGCAGATAAAGTTCCTCTTGATGTAGCGATTGAATTGGCAAAAAAAGAGAATATAAAAGTTTACACCATAGGAATCGGGCAAGCCGGTGAATACAATGAAAACGTTTTGGTTCAGATATCCAAAGAAACCGGCGGAGTTGCATTTGCAGCTTCAAGTGCAAGTGAGCTAAAAAGTGTGTATAAAAAAATAGATGAACTTGAGAAATCCGAGATAAAAAATGAGACATTTACCTATCTCAATTACTACTATATTTATCCTCTTTTTATAGCTCTGATATCATTGATGTTTTATGTCTTTTTGAGAAACAAAAGGGGGCATGCATGAGTTTTTTACATCCGGAATTTTTGTATTACATGTTAGTACCTTTGTTTATTTTATTTGGGCTTTTACTGACGCAAAAAGAATCTCAGGCTCACTTTTTTAGTGAAGAGGTGATGAGTAAACTTCGTGTAAGTGCAAATACTTTGACTCTAAAAGCCAGAAATGCGCTTTTTATGTTGATGGGTTTTTTTATGATAATAGCGCTTGCCCAGCCTGTTATAAATGATGGAGTAGTTGAAGTAAAAGCAAAAAGTGCAGACATCATGGTAGCACTTGATATTTCAGACTCCATGTTGGCGGAAGATGTTTACCCAAACCGCCTAAAACTGGCAAAACAAAAAGCGATAGATTTACTCAAACTCGAAGCAAATGAGAGGATAGGGGTGATAGGTTTTGCCAAGAACTCCTATCTTGTCTCACCTCTTAGTTTTGACCATGGAGCGGTAAGCTTTTTACTCTCACAGTTAAGTACTGATTCCATAACGGAAAAAGGAACTGACTTTTTATCAATGCTCGATGTTGTAGATCAATCGCTTGATAAAAAAAGTAAAAGATACCTTTTAATTTTGAGCGATGGCGGAGATAAAGATGATTTCAGTGCTGAGATTGCCTCAGCTAAAGAGAAAGATATAACAGTATTCATTTTGGGCATCGGAACACTTAAAGGTGCTCCAATCAAGCTAAAAGATGGAAACTTTATAACTCAGAATTCTAAAATAATTATCTCAAAACTCAATGAAAACATCTCAAAACTTGCAGTTGAAAGTGGAGGTGTCTACATCCAAAATTCAAAGTCGGATGATGATATAAAAGCGATGCTTCAAGAGATACAAAGAGTAGGCGTTGAAAAAGAGTTCAAGAGCGAAGAAGTTAAAAGATATATTCCGCTGTTTTATTACCCTGTAGGGATGGCGATTTTGCTTTTATTGATAGCTACCAGTTCTGTAGGCAGAAGAGAAACTTCCAATCTCCCTTCTGCTTTTTTACTATTTTTCATGCTGTTTGCAACTGAACATGCAAAGGCCGGAGTACTTGACTTCATAGACTTGAAAAATGCAAAAGAGGCGTATGAAAATAAAGAGTATGAAAAATCTGCAAAGCTGTATGAACAACATGCAGAGCTCTCCAATAATGGACAAAGCTATTACGATGCAGGAAATGCATACTATAAACAAAAGCAGTATGACAAAGCGATACAGTCTTATGACAAGGCGACTTTTGATGATGTAAAATCTCGTGCAAATAATTTGGCAAATAAGGGAAATGCTTACGCTAAAAAAGCAAAACAGGAAGACCTTCAAAAAGCTGTTGAATCATATGAAGAATCTTTGAAAATCGAAGAAGATAAACAGACAAGAGAAAATCTTGAAAAAGTGAAAGAGCTTTTAAAAAAGAATGAAGAAGATAAGAAAAAAGATGATGATGACAAATCACAAAAAAAAGATGAAGATTCAAAGGATAACAAAGACTCAAAAGAGAATAAAGATTCAAAAGATAAATCAGAAGAAGACAAAGACTCAAAGGGCGAAGATAAGTCTCAAGAAGAGAATCAAAAAGATTCAAA
>CALCGG010000116.1 GCA_937900945.1 uncultured Sulfurimonas sp.
AGCAACTTTTTTGTTATAAATGATATAATTTTTTTAAGAATTAGGAATAGAGATTAAATGATAATAGATGATAAAACAGTAAGCTACAAAAACTTTATAGATGAGAGTGAGATCAGATTAAACGATTTACGGGTATATAAAGACTTTATAAATGCAGGACATAATTTTTTACTAGAAAATATTCGTAATGGAAGACCAATCTATGGTGTAACGACCGGTTATGGAGAGGCTGGGCAAAACTATGCAGCCTTTGAAGATGCAGAGGAACTCCAATACAATCTTTTTAGTTTTCATGGCTGCGGTGTTGGTGAATATCTTAGCGAAGATGTCTCCCGCATTATGCTCATAATCAGAATGGCAAGTCTTGCTAAGGGTAAAAGCGGAATAAGTTATGACTTACTCAAAAGATTTGAACTTCTGCTTGAGAAAAAAATATATCCTCTTATCCCGTCTCAAGGTTCAGTCGGTGCGAGTGGAGATTTAACTCCTTTGTCATATATAGCTGCCGTTATTGCAGGTGAACGAGAAGTTGTTTATCAGGGTAAGACTTTGCCGACAAGTGACGTGTATAAAACATTAGATATAAAACCGTATATTTTTAAACCAAAAGAAGCCTTGGCTATTATGAATGGTACGGCAGCTATGAGTGCAATAGCGATTGACGCTATCGAGAAGTTTGAGATTTTACTTAGTACTTCCGAGAGTTTTGTAGCATCCATTTTTGAATTATTACTTTGCGATATAACACCGTTGGAGCCGTTTGTCCATGAGAGTAAACCGTTTGAGGGGCAGAGAAATGCCGCTTCGAACATACTTGAAAAATGTAGAGATTCAAAACTCACACATGAAGCTTTCAGCAGATATGAAAATTTTCATTTGGAAAAAGAACTGAACATTCAAGACAGATATTCTATCCGCTGCTCACCGCAAGTTTTGGGTGTTATACATGATAATCTCGCCATTGCCAAAAAATGGATAGAGACAGAGATAAATGGGGTGAATGATAATCCGCTTATTGACCATATCGGCAAAAAAATCTACACATCCGGCAATTTTTACGGCGGTTATGTCGCACATGCCATGGATACCATGCGCATCTGTGTCGGAAATTTAGCAGATTTACTGGATAAAGAGTTTGCTCTTT
>CALCGG010000117.1 GCA_937900945.1 uncultured Sulfurimonas sp.
TTAAAACATTATTAATAATATATTTTTAGTTATCGATTATCTATTTTACTATACAATCGCACTCGAATATGAAAAAAATTAAAATTAAAATATTATCGGTTTTACTATTTTCATTCGCATATTTTGTTGTACATGATCATGTTATACAAAATTTTGATGCAGATACTCAGTATGAGCTCTGTTACGCTGGCTATGATGTGCTGCTTCCTGTGGCTGAGAGCAATTTAGATTTACCATCCAAAATCCATGATGGCATTCACACTCTGCTTGAACTACATGTAACGCATGAAATATCCATCCCAACATCTCTATCCAAGATAAAACCTTATTCTTTAGAAATCGCTTTAATCTCTTATACCCACCTCGTTCCTGAGCGTCCCCCAGTCATATAACCTTTTTTTACAAATTACATAATCATATAATTTAAAAAAAAAGGTTTATAATGAAATTTATAATATTCTTAACATTACTAATATCGCTCAATGCAAGTGCACAAAATTTAGCAGAAATTTTAGAATCACTCAAAGTCAGTAATAAAACAAAAGCTGTTTTAGAAAAATCAAAATCGCAAGTTGCAAAAAATGAACTTTTTGCAACTTATCAAGCCCCATCACTTGGAGCAAGTTTGTCTCATGCTAAAGACAGCATAGATGAGGGCTTAGAATATTCCGTAGGGATTTCTCAAGACATTATCCATCCATTCTCAGCATCTTCTACAGATAAAGGTGTGGATGAGTTTTCTAAAGCTATAAAACAAGAAACAAAACATGAACTTCATCTCTTAACTATAGACGTTATATCAAAGTATCATAGTTCTTGTATTTCAAAAGAGATACAAGATAAAGCGGCTCTATTGTATCAAGAACAGTCAAAGAGATTTTCACAGATTCAAAAAGCATATGAACTTGGAGAAATATCTAAAAAAGATTTACTTTTTAACAAGTTGGATTTAGTGAAACTGCATAAAAGTATAAATACTTATAAGAGAACTTATTTGTCAGAGCTTGCTTTACTGCAGGAGAATGTAGATAACCTTTTTATAAAAGAGTTAGATTGCAGTGATTTGCTTCCTCCAACTCGACATGTGCAATTACGACCATTACATGAACATGGAGAGTTAAAAGCCATAGCATATAAAAAGAACTCATCCGATGCTTTTTACAGGGTTTATGACGCTTCTGTTTCTTCATTAGGGCTTGAATTTCTATATGAAAAAGAGCTTGATACAAGAAGATATACTGTTGGTTTAAGCATTCCTATTAGTGGTTTGAGTTCACAAAAAGAAAAATTAAAAACAGAGCAATTGGCTATGAGTTCATCTTACGCTTATGAGCAAGCTTCCATGGAGGCGAAGATACAAAGCTCTTCAAAGGCTTCAGTTTCAAAACTTGAAACGATATATGATGAGTTTACTTTGCTTCAAGATGAAATATTACCGTTGAATGAAGATTTGGTAAAGCTCTCAAAATCAGCTTTGGCTGAAGGGGAGAGCGACATTATGGAATATCTTGATGCAACCCGCTCATATTCGCTTAATTTATTAGAGATGCTAGACATGAAAAAAACATACTACTACGAACTGTTTGAACTTTATAAAACAGCAGATTTGGAATTTGGAGAAAATTATGAAAATATTAATTAGTATAACCTTGTTAGGTTTGGCTCTTTTTGGAGGGCAGATTATAGAAATATCACAAAAACAACAAGAAGATTTGGGTGTAAAGACTCAAGTAGTGACGAGAGTGAACACTATAGTTTTTGGTCCATACAATGGAACGGTAGTTTTAGATAAAAAAGATGTTATCTCTGTCAGTTCTAATGTTGAGTCAATTGTGAAAAATATATATGTCAGAGAGTTGGAGTATGTAAAACTAGGTCAAAAGCTTATAACACTTAAAAGCAATGTACTTTTAAATCTTCAACAACAGTATTTAGAGGCAATTTTAGAGTCTCAAAATGAAAATCAAAATTATGAAAGAAATATAAAGCTTCAAGCGGATGGGATTATTCCAAATAAAAAGCTCCTAGAATCAAAAAAGTTAAAACAAAGCAGTGATTTAAGTGTGAAGTTAACAGCAAATCAACTTTTAACAAATGGCTTTACTCAAAAAATGCTCAAAGAAATTCAACAAAATAATAAGCCGATAGTTGAGAAAACTATTTATGCTTCAAGAGATGGCATTGTTACAAATGTAAATGTAAATATTGGTGAATATGTTCTAGGAGAACATAAAATGATTGAAATTTATGCTGATGGAAAAAGATTTATTGAGTTGACAATTCCTGTAAGAATTGTAAAAGATATATCGATTGGTGATATATGTAATTTTCCTCCATACCTTGCCAGAGTAACTGCGATAGGCAATGTTGTAAATAGTGTTTCTCAATCAGTTATAGTAAGAGCTACAATAGAAGATGCAAAAGATATCATGATAAACAGAATTTACGAAGTGAATATTGCTAAAAAAGTAAGCGATGCTGTAAAAATAAAAAAAAGTGCTTTAGTTTTTGAAGAAAACAAATCGTATGTATTTAAAAAAGTTCCAAAAGGTTTCGAGGTATTGAATGTAGAAATTGTCAGTGAAGGACCTGTTTGCTACACCATAAAAGCTGATTTCAAAGATGGTGATGAGGTAGCTGCGAGTTCAACTTCGGCGTTGCTCGGTGCCAAGGAGAGTCAAGGTGAGTGAACAAATAGTCAGTTTTGCACTTAGGCAAAGGGTTTTAGTCCTTCTGATTGCCTTTGCGGTACTTTTTTTCGGTGCATCTTCAATGCTGAAACTTCCTGTAGATGCATATCCTGATGTGGCACCCACTCAGGTAAAGTTAATTTTAAAAGCTTCAGGAATGACACCTGAGGAGATGGAATCTCGTGTTACGATTCCAATAGAGCAAAATATGCAGAGTATCCCGAATCAGAAAATAGTCCGTTCGCTCTCAAAGTATGGTTTATGCGATATAACTATTGATTTTGAAGATGGTGTTGATATTTATTGGGCAAGACAGCAAGTGGCCCAGAGATTGAGTGAAGTTATGAATGAGCTTCCTGAGAGTGTAAGTGGAGGACTCGCTCCTATTACCACTCCTCTTGGTGAAGTTTTGATGTTTAGTATAGAGTCCGAGACTCTTGATCTAATGGAAAAAAGAACTTTGCTCGACTGGGTTATTAATAAAAGACTTCGTGGTATAGATGGAGTTGCTGACACAAACGCACTGGGAGGATATGTAAAGACTTATGAAATTATTCCAGATTTTGCAAAGATGAAACAGTACAAAATCACTATGGATATGTTGAAGGAAACTTTATCTCAAAATAATCAAAATGATGGAATAGGAAGGCTCTCTTTGGGTGAGCAGAGCCTTTACGTCCGTTCAGAGGGAAGACTTAAAAATATAGAAGATATCTCAAAACTTATTATCAAACATAAACAGGGAAACAATGTAAAAATTTCGGATGTAAGCAGTGTCCAAATAGGTTCACTTACAAGAGCCGGATTTGTAACGAAGGATGGAGAAGAGGAGGCAGTTCAAGGACTTGTCCTCGCACGAAAAGGTGTAGATACATCTAGTCTTTTAAAAAGAGTAAAGGATGAATTGCAAAAAATAGAAAAAGATTTACCAGAAGAGACTAGCATAAATATCTTTTATGACCGTTCAGACTTGGTTTCAAAAGCTATCAATACGGTATCAAAAGCACTTTTAGAAGCTTTAGTGTTGATTGTAATCGTCTTATTTGTATTTTTGGGAAATTTTGCTTCCGCATTTAGTGTTGCGATTATCTTGCCTTTTGCTGCGATGATGACTTTTATTGCCATGAGCTATTTTGGTATAAGTGCAAACTTGATGAGTCTTGGAGGCTTGGCAATAGCTATCGGGATGCTTGTAGATGCCGGCGTTGTAATGGTTGAGAATATCAGTGAACACCTGCATGATGAGAAATATATGAGCGAACCAAAGCTGGATTTAGTTTTAAAATCTGCAAAAGAGGTTGCAAATCCTGTTTTCACCGGTATTTTGATTATCATCATAGTTTTTTTACCGCTTTTGACATTAGAAGGTTTAGAAGGCAAACTTTTTGTTCCTGTTGCACTTAGTATAGTCTTCGCTTTAACTTCATCTCTTATATTGGCGCTTACATTTATCCCTATCATAAGTTTTTATGTTTTAAAACAGGCTCCACATGCAAAGGTTCCTTTGATGGCATTTTTGGAAAACAGATATGAGAAAATTTTAAAATATTCTTTATCCAATCAAAAGCTTGTTTTTGTGGTAGCCGGAATTTTATGGATCCTGGCAGTTGGAGCATTTACTCAGGTTGGTAAAACTTTTATGCCGACGCTTGATGAAGGAAATGTAATTATCGGTATAGAGAAAAATCCATCCATATCTCTTGAAGCAAGCCGTGACATCGACCTTAAAATCCAGCAATCTCTTATGAGAGAAGTTCCGGAAATTTTATCTATTATAGCGCGTGGCGGCAGTGATGAGATAGGGCTTGACCCAATGGGCTTAAATGATACTGATACATTTTTGGTACTTAAACCAAAAGAGGAGTGGAGAGTTCCTTCAAAAGAATGGCTGCTTGATCAGTTTAGAACTGTATTAGATGAGTTTGTTGGAATCGAATACGGATTTACGCAACCTATCGCTATGAGAATCTCTGAAATGTTGAGTGGTTCACGAGGGGATATAGTAGTGAATGTATATGGAGAAGATTCCCAAAAATTGGAAACTATCGCTAAAGATATTTTCAAAATAACAGAATCTATTAAAGGCAGCAGCGACGTTTACAAAAAAGCAAATGATGGTGTGGCTTACTGGGAAATAGCGTTTAAAGATGAAGTTATGGCCCGTTACGGGGTTACTAGAAATGAGCTGTCATCTTATTTGCAAAGTGCTATGAACGGGGTAGAGGTTGGGATTATCCAAGAAGAGTTAAGAAGAATTCCTCTTATGATAAAAGGTTCCATTGACATGCAGACAAGCATGAGAAAGAGTGTTAATTTGCAGTATGTTTTAGCAGATGGCAACAGTGTTGAGCTTAATGAACTAGTAGAGTTTACAATGACACAAGGGCCGGTTCAAATAAATCATGAAAACGGGATGAGAAAAAGTTTAGTTCAGACAAATGTAGTTGGACGAGACTTAGTAAGTTTTGTTGATGAGCTTTCTTCTAAAATAGAGAAGGAGATTAAACTGCCACAGGGCTATTTTATAGAGTTTGCAGGAGAGTATCAAAACCAACAGCGGGCATCAAAGAGATTGTCTTTTGTAGTACCGTTAAGCATAGGACTTGTTTTTATTTTGTTACTTCTAACATTTAAATCTACTTTACAGGCATTCTTAGTTTTACTGAACATCCCATTCGCATTGATTGGCGGAGTTTTTGGACTTTATTTTACCGGCGAATATATGAGTGTTCCTGCTACTGTTGGATTTATTGCTCTGATGGGGATAGCTGTTCTCAATGGTGTTGTTATGCTTAACTATTTTAATGAGTTAAAACATAGAGTAAGCAGTTCTTTAGAAGTTGTTGTTTTGGGTTCTCTCAGAAGACTTCGTCCGGTTTTAATGACTGCTTTTATTGCCGCACTTGGACTTGTCCCAATGCTTTTTGCTGATGGACCAGGCTCTGAGATACAAAAACCATTGGCTATTGTTATCATAAACGGGCTTGTTTCATCAACATTTTTAACTTTAGTGTTATTGCCTATTTTATATTACAAGTTCGTATTAAAGAAGTAAAAGATAGCTAGTCTGCTTAATAATGATAATTCTTATCATTATTAAGCATCTATTAAGTTGATAACTATTATCATTACGTCTATATTAATAGATGGATATGAGATGATAGATTTGATTTATTTAGCTCAGGCAGATTTTAAGCCAGAACTTATAGAAGAAAAAACGATTGCAAAAGTGCAAGAAAGTGGTCTTATGCATTCAAAAGTGGTAGGACGATTTGAAACTGTGCAAGAACCTTTAAAGCAGACGGATAATATAGATGATATCTTTAGCTTTATAGATATTTATGGAACTTTAAGATTTGCATATATAAAAAGTGCTCACAAAATCAGTCCAAAGCCAAATAAGCTTGAAAAACAGGCTACGGCAGTTGGTGGAGAGCTTGGTTTTAATACAGCCGAATTTTATGGATTTTCCTTGCACGCGACAGCCTATGCATCTCAGTCTGTTAATTTTTTAAATCCATCTAAAGATGATCTGAATAAAGATTTCTTTGCTAAAAATCTGGACTCATTTGTTTATTTAGGCGAGGCCAGCTTAGACTACAGTAGTGATGCTTTTCAAGCTAGATTGGGGCGTATAAAAGTAGAAACACCTTATGCAAATAGTGATGATATCCGTATGGCAGCAAACACTTTTGAGGGTGCAAGCATAGATATACAGCATACGTCTAAGTTAAAAACAGAGATGATATTTTTAAAGAGATGGGCAGGTTATGATTCTCAAGATGAGGATGCCGGTGTATTTCAGAATGAATTTAAAAACTTAGTGGATGATGAGAGTTTTGGAATGGCTGGGGCATCTTTTGTTTATGAATATGCTAAAAATAGTGAGCTTACTTTTTGGTATAACTATGTGGATAAAATGAGTATTATTTCGTACTTAGAAGCAGCAGGCAGATACTTCATAAATGGTGATTTTTTTCACTTAGATTATGGTTTCCAAGCCAGTAATATTCAAGAGTTAAGTAACTCAAACGTTGATGGAAATGTCTTAGGGATAATGTCTATTGTACATTACCAAGGTGTATTTTTTGGCGGGGCTTACAATGTAGCAATCGTTGATGATGGGAAGTATATAACAAATGGATTTGGCGGTGGGCCATATTATACTTCATTAGATGAGGCTACACTTGCAGCTATATCGGAAGCATTGCCAGGGGATAAAGCAGAATCTTACAGAGTAGGCGTTGGATATGAATTTGAAAACTTAGGAGTCAATGGCTTAGTTATTGAACTGGCATATGGAGAATTATATAATGAAAAAGCTTCTCTACATGAAAAAGATGTGATTTTAACATATGAAATTGCTGATACATGGTATCTAAACGCTACCTATACTAACTATGAATCATCATCTGGACACAATAGCTTTGATAGAGCACTTGTTAGATTAGATTTTAGATTTTAATTAACCATACATTAATATGATATCCATTATCCTTATAAAAATTTAATAAAGAATATAATATGAAAAAATTATCTACATGTGAAAGAGGCGAAAAGCTAAAAGTTTTAAAGTTGAATGCTGATACAGACCTGAAGCAAAGACTGATATCGTTTGGTATTATGAAAGAAGCGATAGTAGAAGTGCTCGAACATGCGCCTGGAAAAAGTACCATAGAAATCAAAGTTGGAAAAATGAGAGTAGCCCTTAGAGCAAAAGAAGCAGATATGATAGAGGTGGAAACAATATGAGTGATATGACAGGAAAAGCTTGTCCGGTAATAGCCAACCATATAAAAATAGCTTTAGTCGGTCAGCCGAATGTCGGCAAGAGTATGCTTATCAACTCCATCTCGAATGCCCACTTACATGTAGGAAATTTTACAGGCGTAACAGTTGAAAAGTCTGAAGTTCTATTTGACTATAAAGACTACCATTTTACGGTTGTAGATTTACCGGGTACATATGCTTTTACCGATTATACGATAGAAGAGAGAGTTACGCATGATTATCTTTGTGCCGAGAGTTATGATCTGATTATAAATGTAGTTGATTCTACAAACTTGGAAAAAAACCTTCAACTCTCATCTGAGCTTATGAGCATGAGCAAAAATATGGTTATAGCTCTGAACATGAGTGATGAAGCAGAGAAAGAGGGTATTGAGATAAACTCTGAATACATGTCACAGCTTCTTGGCATACCATGTGTAAAAGTGTCCGCTGTTACAAAAAAAGGTATAAAAGAGTTAATAGAAGCTGTTTTAACACAGTATAAGGAAAATAAGCAAGAAGCAAAACTTATTTTTAGTGAGCCGGTTGAAGAAGAGATTGCTAAAATTGTAGAGTATTTAACAAAGCATAATTATGAAGCAGTAAACTCATACAGAAATGTTGCAATAAATCTTTTAAAAAACAATAAAAAAACTTATGCAAGAATGCATGATAACCCTATCTGGACAGAGCTTCAACCAATCCTTATAGATGCTTCACGACATGTGGAACTCCATCATGACAGTGATGATATAGCAGAGGCTTTTGCGGAGGAGTATGCTTCGTTTAACAGAGGTATCGTCGCTGAGGTTTTAAAACGCACTAAAGAGGAAGAGAAAAAGACATTAACTGAGAAAATTGACTCTGTATTGATTCATCCAATTTTTGGTATTCCACTGTTTTTATTTTTTATGTGGAGCCTTTTTCAGATAACTTTTGAGCTGGGTTCTATTCCTATGGAATGGATAGATAGTTTCTTTGGATGGTTCGGAGATACAATCGGTGCAACAATACCAAATGATAACATTCGTTCACTTGTGGTTGACGGAGTGATTAGCGGTGTTGGCGCGGTAGTGCTTTTTGTCCCTAACATCATCATACTTTTCATCGGGATTGCACTTTTGGAAAGTACAGGCTATATGTCAAGAGTTGCCTTTTTACTTGATGGATTTTTCCATAAGTTCGGGTTGCATGGACAATCATTTATACCCCTTGTGACAGGATTCGGCTGTTCGATTCCAGCTTACATGAGTGCCAGAATACTAAAAAATGACAGAGATAGACTTTTAACGCTTTTTATAATCGGTTTCATGAGTTGCGGTGCAAGACTTCCTGTCTATGTTCTTTTTGCAGGCGCATTTTTTTCTGCGGATATGGCGGGGAATGTTCTCTTCCTGATATATATATCAGGGGCAATCTTAGGTCTTTTAGCTGCTAAAATATTAAAACTTACCGCTTTTAAAGGTATTGATGAGCCATTTGTTATGGAGATGCCAAAATACAGACTTCCATCATTGAAGCTGATTTGGCATACAGTTTTAACTAAGACATTGATGTACTTAAAAAAAGCGGGTACGTTTATCGCAGCGGCTTCCATGTTGATTTGGTTTTTAAGTAATTATCCTCATAATTTAGAGCTTAATGCAAAATTTGAGAGTAAAATAGAACAAACAAATATTGAAAGTGAAAAAGTTCATCTCTCAAATGAGTTGGCTACAGCTCAATTAGAACAAAGTTATTTAGGTCAACTGGGCAAGCTTACAGAGCCGGTATTTGCACCGCTTGGGTTTGACTGGAAGATGAATATAGCATTACAAACAGGATTAGCGGCAAAAGAGATTGTTGTATCAACACTTGGAGTGTTATACTCATTAGGCGAGGGTGCAGATGAGAAGAACAACTCTTTAGTAGATGCAATCTCTAAAAACATCCCTTTTGCTTCTGCTGTGTCGTTCATCGTTGTTATCATGATCTACCTTCCATGTTTGGCAGCTTCCATAGTGTTTACCCGTGAAGCCGGCGGGATAAAATACTTTTTTTATCTTTTCGCATTCACCTCTATTGCAGCTTACGGACTTGCTTTTATAGCTTACCGGGTAACATTAATGCTTACATAAGACTCATTAACTTCTTTTTAGTTCTTATTAGTTAGAATTTGCTTAACTGGATTAAGGGGAAGTGCTCATGTTAAAAAAGATATTGATTGCTATCAGTTATGTAGCTATGATAACTTATGTACATGCACAAGAATCAGTAAATATAGGTATCTACCAAAATGAACCAAAAATATTTATGGATAGTAAAAATAAGCCATCTGGCTTTTTTATAGATATTTTGGATGAAATAGCACTTCGAGAAAGCTGGAAGCTAAACTATATCCCTTGTGTTTGGTCTGAATGTCTAAATATGCTTGAAGATGGCAAAATAGATATTATGCCTGATGTAGCATACTCTGTAGAAAGAGAGCAGAAGTTTTTATTTTCTAAAGAAGCTGTCATATCAAGCTGGTCAGTCCTGTATGGACATAAAAAAGCAAAAATAGATTCAATCTTTAGTTTACAAGACAAAAGAATAGCAGTTTTAAAGGGCAGTATCCAGTCAAGTGCAATAAAGAAATTGTTAAATAGCTTCAATATAAAACCTGCCGCTTATAAAGAAGTCTCAGATTTTAAAGAAGCTTTTGAATTACTGGCACATCATGAAGTAGATTGTGTGATTACAAACCGTTTTTACGAATTAAACCATAATTTAGGTACTGATACAGTTAGAACCAATATTTTAATTGAACCATCAATGCTTAAATATGCTTTTTCGTCCTTTCGAAGTGATTTAGCAGATACAGTAGATTACCATTTAAAAGAGTTTAAAAAAAATCAAGAATCTGTTTTTTATCAAGCAGAAGAAAAATGGATTACACCTAAAGTGTCAACTGAAGTGCCGATATGGTTGGTATGGGCTAGTATTGGCAGTATTTTTGTTATTTTGATACTTGTATTATTGGTGATAATATTTCGAAAAATGGTTATCAAAAAGAGTGAAGAACTACTGCAAAAAGAAGAAATAATGCTTATGCAGTCAAGACAAGCAAGCATGGGAGAAATGATAAATATGATAGCACATCAATGGAGACAACCACTCTCTGTGATTTCCATGGATGCAAATAATATTCGAGCTTCAATTGAGCTTCAAGAAGAGATCAGGCATCAAGAGCTTAAAAAATCAATGCAAAACATTTCTGACCAAGTACAATATCTCTCAAATACTATTGATGATTTTAGAAACTTTTTTAAGCCAAATAAAACTAAAATTAAAACTCATATATCTCATGTTATCAATAATCTTGAAAAAATAATCTCCAAGAGTTTACAAGACAATAACATAGAATTCATTATAAAATATAAAACAGATTACTCACTCAATACTTACCCAAATGAATTACTTCAAGTGTTGCTAAATATCATAAATAATGCAAAAGATATTTTAATAGATCAAAAGGTCGCTAATTCAAAAATAACAGTGATAACTCTTGAAACTGAAGATAGTTATAGCATAGAAATATGTGACAATGGCGGCGGTATTCCTAAAGATTTAATGAGTAAAATAGGAGAACAATATTTTACTACAAAAGCAGACAAAGGCACTGGCTTAGGTCTTTATATGTCAATTACAATAATTAAAAAACATCTCAATGGTTCCTTGACATGGAATAACCGTGATGATGGGGCTTGTTTTACGATATCTCTTTTCAAGTAATATAATGGGATTTTTAAAATTAGTTTGCTATTAACTTCTTATTAGTTGATATCTGTTAAACTTTGCTTATGAATAAAATATTAATGATTGAAGATGATTTAGAACTAGCAGAGATATTAACAGAGTATCTTGAGCAGTTTGGATTTGAGGTTGTTACAGAAGATGACCCTTTTAAGGCTGTAAGTATATTGAAGTTGGAACCGTTTAATCTGGTAATTTTAGATTTGTCATTGCCTGGAATGGATGGTTTGGAAGTGTGTGAAGCGATTCGTGAAAGACAGGATATCCCTATAATCATCTCATCTGCCAGAAGTGATGTGACAGATAAGGTAAAAGCGCTTGAACTTGGAGCAGATGATTATCTGCCAAAGCCGTATGATCCAAGAGAGTTGGAAGCCAGAATCAACTCTGTTCTACGAAGATATGCAGCAAAAGCGGAAGAAAAAGAGGAATCAAAAAGCGACTTTAAATGTGATAAGTCGACTATGGTTATCAGCTATAAAAATAGAAATATTGACCTGACAAATGCTGAATTTGGAATACTTTCCTACATGATTGCCAAGCAGGGTCTTGTTGTGTCCCGCGAAGATTTGATTCATAATGTCAATGCAATAAATGAAGATTCATCAAACAAAAGCATAGATGTTATGGTTGGCAGAATTAGAAACAAGCTTGGAGACAAAACCCTTATAGAATCGGTCAGAGGTGTTGGATATAAGTTACTTAAATAATGAATATTTAAAATGAAACATTCTGTACTGATTACCGTTCTCTTTGCTCTTGTAGTTACACTTATAAGTGTGAGCACCGTATTTTGGAAGTTTTATAAATTAAATAAAGAGCAGTATATTAATAATATTTTTACAAATTATTCTATTATTGCTCAACTTTATCGTGATCATCAGCAACGAAAAACTTCAGATATCATGTTTGAAGCCAATCTGGCGGTATATAATCTGCATACGGAAAAAGATAAAACAAGACAAGATATAATTATTAAACAATGCACGGTTCTAAAAAGAGAAGGTTTTCAAAGTGTAGATGAAGAGTTACTCATAAATGCAAAAGGGTTTTTTACACATAAAACAATAAAAGACTTAAGAGCTACAATGGTCCAGTTTCAGCAAAAAATATATTTTTATATTGAAACACCCAGCGGTTCTATTCTTATAGAAGATGAAAAACTCAAACCATACAAATACGGTAATATCCTCTATACTTACGCTACAACAGTAGCAATTATACTTATCTCCTTTTTTCTGATTTTACAAAAACTGAGACCATTAATCCGTCTAAGAAAAAAAATAGCGCTTTTTGGGGATGGAAATTTAAATGTATCTTTTAAGATAAAGGGAAATGATGAGATTGCTCTTGTTGCAAATGAGTTAGAATCAGCAAGAGAAAAAATAGCCACTCTTTTAGAATCAAGAACTCTTTTTTTACGAAATATTATGCATGAATTAAAAACACCGATTGCAAAAGGCACCATTGCAACTCAGATGCTCGACACTCAGAAGCAGCGTGATAGATTTACATCCATTTTTTGGAGACTGGAATCTCTTATAGAAGAGTTTGCTCTGATTGAAGAGGTTACAAGTCTGCACAATAAAAGTGATTTTAAAGAGTATAGGCTTGTTGATATAATAGATGGTGCAATAGATATGGCAATGGTTGAGCGGAGCAGTGTGAGCATTGATGTAGCAGCTGCTCAGAAAATATATGCAAATTACAGATTATACACAACAGCCATAAAAAACATGATAGACAACGGGATTAAATACTCGACAGACGCACATGTAAAAATTGTCATAATTAATGATGAGTTGTGCTTTGAGAGTAAAGGGGAATGCATAAAGCATCCGCTTCAATATTATATAGAGCCGTTCACAAAAGACAACCCATCCAAAAATAGTTTTGGTTTAGGTCTATATTTAGTTGATTCTATATTAAAAGCACACAATCAGGTCTTGGCTCATGAATATGTCAACGGCGTAAATCGTTTTATTTTCGCATAAGTTTATATTATGTACACTAGCGCTATGAACAAAAACTTAACCGTTGCATTATTTGCTTTTTTGGCTATATCATTTTTCTCTTTTGGCTGGCTAAGCCACTCAGCCTATTACCCTGTCAATAAAATCAAAAAGTCGTCACTATTGGATAAGGTCAAAAAATCAAAAACATTAAATGTAGTCCTTTTGAATGCCCCATCTGTGTATTATATAGGAAGTGAAGGTCCTCAAGGTTTTGAATATGATCTTTTAAAAGCATATGCAGACAGTATGGGTGTTGATCTCAATATCACTACAGCAAATACAGTAAAAGAAGCAATAGAGCTTAGTAGAAATCCAAATATTCACATCACTTCAGCAGGACTTTCAAAAACTCCAAATAGAGAAAAAACTTTTAATTTTGGACCATCGTATTTTGAAGTTCAAGAGCAGGTTATTTGTAATCGGGGAATGATTGGCGGTGGTGATTTTCCAAGAGATATAGAAGGTCTAAGCGGATTAAAAATTATTGTTGGAGAAGATACAAGTTATAGTGAAACTATAGATAATTTAATACAAGACGGTTATGATATAAATGTAACATACAGTTCTGAATATTCAACGGAAGAGCTTTTATCTCAGGTAGCATCCCATGAGATAGACTGTACGATTGCCAATTCAAATATTTACGCATTGAATCTTAGATATTTTACAGAGATAGCATTAGCCTTCACAATCAGCGGCAGAGAGCAGTTAGCTTGGGTTCTGGCACCTGACTCCAAAGAATTAGAAGTCAGTATGTACTCTTGGTTAAATGGTTTTAATCAAAGTGGTCTGATGGCAGAACTAAAAGATCATCATTACAGTTATGTATTGTTTTTTGACTATTACAATACTACGATGTTTTATAAAAGAGCAAAGTCGATACTTCCAAAATATAAAAATTATTTTAAAAAAGCGGCTGAAAAGTATGGTCTTCCATGGAAACTATTAGCTGCAATATCTTATCAAGAATCACATTGGAATCCAAAAGCAAAAAGTTTTACGGGAGTGCGGGGAATGATGATGATAACGAATGCTACTGCTAAACTATTGGGTGTTGAAGACCGCCTTGACCCTGAGCAGAGTATATTTGGAGGAGCCAAGCATATAAAGCAAATGCTGGCATCAGTTCCTGATGAGGTAGTAGGTGAGAGTCGTCTGAAGTTTGCGCTGGCCGCATATAACGTAGGAATGGGACATATTTTTGATGCTCAAGAATTAGCTCAAAGGATTGGTTATGATAAAAATAGTTGGAGTGATTTAAAGAAAGTTTTACCCTTACTTTCACAGAAAAAATATAATAAAACATTAAAATTTGGGTATGCTAGAGGGAGCGAGCCAGTCAAGTATGTTGAGGCTATATATGATTATCAAGATATTTTAGAAAATAATTTTGAAAAAGATGACAATATTACCAAAACAGCCTTTAATGGTAAATGAGTTGTAGACTCCCTATACCTATAGAGAGTCCTGTGGGTAAAAAAACTTAGAGTACCTCTCCCTCTTTTCCGTCAGCTAATTTGGTTAAAAAAGTTTCCATGTCATATTTGACTCTGTACTCAGGTGTCATAATATGGATGAGTATATCACCTAAATCAATAACAATCCAATCTCCACTCTCGTCAATATGATTGAATTTCTCAGCCGGTTTTAAATCTCTTTTAAGATGGTCAAGAAGCGCTACTGTATGCTTAGTTCCAAGTGATGAAGCTATGATTGCATAATCAACAAAATAGTTTTTTTCTCTTAAATCAAAAACTTCAATGCCTTCTGCTTTGTTTTTATCAAGCACATCTGTAATTTTTTCTATTCTAGTTTTCATTTTTTTCCTTAGTGTAGTAATTTTTAATTTCTTGTGCACATGTGCCGACAAGTTTTGATGTATCCAGATGTTCTCTTAAATCAGTCGATGAAACTGATTCGTCAATCTTTATTTGTAACATATTGTCCGGAATCTCTATGTCGTCTCTTGTGCACACTATGAATGTAATCATTTTTTTTAACTCGTCATACTCGGTCCATTTTGTCAATGTTGCTAAATTATCAGCACCTATAACAAGGTAGATTTTTTTATATTTTGTTAAAAGATATTTTACACTTTGTATGGTCGGTGTTTTCTTTTTCAAGTCAACTTCGTAACTATTTATTTCTACTCTCTCATATGAGTCAAAAATATCATGTAACCACTTCAATCTTAACTCAGAAGGTGCTATAGAACCTGATTTAAAAGGATTTAAAAAAGTCGGCATTACAACAACTTTGTCAATATCTTTAAAATTGAGTAGAGTCTTTACGATAGCCTCATGACCGATATGAGGTGGGTCAAAAGAACCACCAAAAAGTGCAATTGTTTTCATAATTAATGCGAATTATAACTAACTTTAGATAAAATCACCCACTTTTATTTATGATGGGGAACTTTATAATGGCGCTAAAGATAGCAATTAATGGATTTGGCAGAATCGGTCGCTGTGTTACTCGTATAGCTTCCCTAAGAGATGATGTTGAAATCGTAGCTATAAATGATATGGCAAGCATGGATATGATGCTTTATCTTCTTGAAAACGATTCTGTTCATGGAACGTTTGAATGTGATGTCGTGAAGTTAGATGAAGAAAATATTACAGTTGATGGAAAAAAAATAAAAGTATTTAATGAGCTTGACCCAAAAAATTTAAAATTTGCCAATTATGGCGCAGATATAGTTTTGGAATGTACGGGAATGTTTCTGACTCAAGAGCTTTCACAGGCACATATAGACAATGGTGTTAAAAAAGTCTTATTGTCCGCTCCGGCAAAAGATGATAAAACTCCAACATTTGTCATGGGAGTCAATGAACATCTTTATGCCGGTCAAAATATAGTTTCAAACGCTTCTTGTACAACAAACTGTCTGGCTCCTGTGGCAAAAATATTGGATGATGCTTTTGGGATAGAAAAAGGGCTTATGACAACTATCCATTCATACACGAACGACCAAAATATTTTAGACTCTAAACATTCAAAAGAGATGAGAAAATCAAGAGCAGCTGCAATCAATATGATTCCAATGAGTACGGGTGCCGCAAAAGCTATCGGTTTGGTTCTTCCGGAGTTAAACGGCAAACTTCATGGTCAAAGTGTTCGTGTGCCGGCTCCGGATGTCTCAATACTTGACTTGAATGTAATCGTTAAAAAAAATACAACAAAAGAAGAAGTAATAGCAGTGTTTAACCAGATGGCAGATACAGGTTTCAAAGATTTAGTGTTAATAGATAAAAAGATGAGAGTATCTCAAGACTTTGTCGGTTGCCAATACAGTGCAGTCGTAGCGGAAGATTTAACTCAGGTTATTGGTGGTAACATGGTTAAAATAATGGCATGGTATGATAATGAATGGGGCTACTCTACTAGACTCATAGACATGGCTTTACACATTACAAAATAAGGAATAAAATGGAACTTTTAAATATAAAAAACTTAGACCTGGCAAATAAAAAAGTCTTTATAAGATGTGACTTTAATGTCCCAATGGATGAATTTGGAAATATTTCCGATGATCGTCGTATCCGTTCCGCCGTGGCAACAATCAACTACTGTTTAGACCAGGAGTGTGCGGTTATTTTGGCTTCTCATCTTGGTCGTCCAGATGGGAAAGTAGATGATAAATATTCACTCTCCCCCGTTGCAAGAAGACTTCATCAGCTTTTAAAAAGAGATATTATTTTGGCTGCTGATGTAGTTGGTGAAGACGCTATGGCAAAATCAAAAGCTCTTCAAGGCACAGAAGTATTACTTTTGGAAAACCTTCGTTATGAAGCTGGTGAAACTGAAAATGATGTAGAGCTCTCTCAAAAGTTGGCATCCATGGCAGACTTTTATATTAATGATGCTTTTGGAGTGAGCCACCGTGCCCACTCTTCGGTTGAGGGAATTACCCACTTGTTCGATAACCAGCACAAAGCAGCGGGCTTTTTACTTCAAAAAGAGATTACTTTTTTTGGTAAACTTATTAACAACCCGGTTCGTCCATTTGCCGCTATCGTCGGTGGTTCTAAAGTCTCCGGTAAACTTGAAGCACTTGTAAATTTACTTCCTAAAGTTGACAAAGTCCTTATCGGCGGCGGTATGGCATTTACATTTTTAAAACAGATGGGATACGATATCGGTGCTTCACTTGTAGAAGATGATTTGCTTGAAGATGCACAACACATAATGGATGAAGCAAGAAGATTAGGAGTTAAATTTTATCTGCCAGTGGATGTGGTCGCTGCTGAAAAATTTTCGGAAGATTCGGTTATTAAGCTTGTTGCAGCTCAGGAGATACCAGATAATTGGATGGGTCTTGATATTGGACCAGCAACAGTAAGACTTTATAGACAAGTTTTACATGATGTTCAGACTGTTCTTTGGAACGGTCCTATGGGTGTTTATGAGATGGAAAAATTTGCCCGTGGTTCAAACAAGATAGCTCACTTTGTGGCAGACAGTTATGCTACAACTGTGGTTGGTGGCGGAGATACAGCCGATTTGGTTCAAAGAATCGGACTAGATGATGAGATGAGTTTTATATCCACAGGTGGTGGGGCTTCTCTTGAGCTTTTAGAAGGCAAGATTTTACCGGGTGTTTTACCTTTGATAATACAAGAAGAGGAATAGAAAATGATTATTGCAGCAAACCTAAAAACAAATCTTACAAGAAAACAGACAGCAGAATATGTAAATAAACTAGAAGCATTCTTGAATGCACATAATTCTCATCAAGAAGTTTTAGTTTTTCCTGCAACATCGAGCTTAAATTCACATGCAGGCAAAGTGATTATTGGCGCTCAAAATGCTTATCCTGCAAAAAATGGTGCATTTACAGGCGAGATAGGAGTTGACCATTTAGATGAGTTTGGTATAAAAAGTATTCTCATTGGACACAGCGAGCGACGACACGTTTTGGGTGAAACACAGGAATCCATAGCTAAAAAATTTAACTTTTATAAAGAGCTTGGTTTCAAAATCGTTTATTGTGTAGGCGAACCCTTGGAAGTCAGAAAGTCAGGCGAAAAAAATATGATGGAATATCTAGATGCCCAGTATGAAGGGATAGATACAAGTTATGAAAGCCTTATTATCGCATATGAACCGGTTTGGGCGATAGGAACCGGTCTTACACCAACTTTAGAAGAGATTGAATCTTTGCATTTAAAGTTAAAAGAAAAATCCAGCGCACCGTTACTTTATGGCGGAAGTGTTAAGCTCTCAAATGCACAGGAAGTTTTGGCTCTTAATGGTGTCGATGGAGTTTTGGTTGGCGGCGCATCATTGATTGTAGAAGATTTTTCTCAGATGATAATTTACGCTCAAGATTTAGAAAAATAATAAGATTCAACATGTAGAGGTCTAAACAATCTCTACATGTAAATAATCTACTTCCCTATAACAGGCATAGACTCCAGCTTTTTAACATTAGAGCTTTCATAATCAGCAGGATGCGATTTTGTATAAACGGCAGCCTTATCTACATATTCCTGAAGTGTGAAATCTCTATCTTTATCCTCTATATATTCCACTTTTGTATCTGTGATTTCAGTTTTTGTGATATCTTTTTCTTGCGTCGCCATTTCCTCAGAGACAGCAGAATTTTCAACCTTTTTCATATATTTTTCTTGTATCTCCTTATCCTTGGAAACTGTAGGAGTCCACTCACTTTCAAACCATCCCTCCATAGCTTTTTGCATATATCCGGATTTAGCTTTCCCGTTAGAGTTGCTGACACTATTTAAAGCACTATTTTGAGATGGTGCTACATTACTATTTGAACTACAAGAATTCAAAATAAACATACTTGAGATTGCCATTGTTATAATTATTGTATTTTTCATGATGAAAGTATAGTATAAAAGAGTGATTAATTTTTAATCATTTATTGTATTTAGAACTTTATATTTTAGATTACAATACGGTTACAAAATAAAGGAGAATATATGAAATTAACAAAAATGAGTTTAGTAGTAGCAGCGCTACTGATTGGATCAAGTGCATTTGCAATTGAAAATACAAAAATTAGTGGTGATGCTAAATTGTTTTATAGTACACAAGATAATGAATATGACAGCTCTTATGCTAAAACAGATAGCGGATTATTCAATAAGCCAACATCTATGGGTGAAGCTGCTCTTGCTATCGGTTTAACAACAGATTTAACTGAAGGTGTTTCTGCTGGTGCAACATTAAATGCTATTACTACTTTAGGTTTATACAATAACTTAGTAGGTGCTACATGGACAGGCGGAACTGAAGATACATTTTTATTCAGTGAAGCTTGGTTAGCCGGTACTGCTGGTAAAACTACTGCAAAAGTTGGTCGTATGCAACTTGATACACCATTGGTATTTAGTGAAACTTGGTCAGTACTACCAAGTACATTTGAATCAGCTGTATTGATAAACCAAGATATTCCAGATACAACTTTAGTTGGTGCATTTGTTGGTCAATATAATGCCCCGTCTGTTTTAGGTGGCGGTCTATCTAATAATGCTAGTTCTTTTGAAAGTTTTTATGATGGAGCATATACAGTTGGTGCAATCAACAATTCATTCGAGCCATTAACTGCTCAAGCATGGTATTACAATGCTGATGCAAGTAAAGATTTAACCGATGCAAATACAACTTTTTTAACAGGTGTTCAGACATATTGGCTACAAGCTGATTTGAGTATGGACGGTATTTTAGCAGGTGCTCAATATACATCAATCAATTATGATGCAGCTGTATTAGGTGCAAATAAATCTTTTGATAATGATGCATATGCATTTATGTTAGGTTATGAAATGAAAGATACTTTTACAGCTAAAGTTTCTTACTCTAAGGTTGGTGAAGAAAAAGATAGCGGATTAGCATTAGGCGCTGGTTCTAACTTAGCCGGTTCTCAATCTAAACTATATACTGAAGCATGGTGGTATTATGGAAAAATTACTCAGGCTGATACAAGTGCATATAATGTAACTCTAACTGCTCCAGTAGCTGGCTACGACTTAGGTGTTTACTATACTCATGCTACTACAAGTGATAATGGCGTAACTGGCGTATCTGATAAAGATTTTAGTGAAGCAACTTTTGAAGTAGCTAGATCATTTGGTCCATTAGATGTAGGTGTTTATTATATATATACAAAATCTGATATGGATAATCAAAAAGATGCAAATACAGATGGTGACGCATACAACACGGTTCAAGTTTATTTAACTTATAACTTCTAATTATTTCATGCCCTAGTTAGCTGGGGCATGTTTTATTTTTTTACACAATAAATGTTCATTTTTCTATCCTGTTTTGTAAGAACCATTTTCCTTGACAAAAATGATATTCTTATTTTTTAGAAAAGTGAGCGTTTCCCTCAACTCAATTTTGCTATAATTCACGCATGTTGGAACTAATCAAAAAACTTTCATATTTACTGTTCATGTTACTTCTTATATCTGTAATATCTTTTTTAGCGATACACTCAGCACCTAACAGTTTTTTTGGAGCAGGTGAGTTAAATCCAAATATGACTAAAGAAGCAATAGATAAGCTAAAGGCTGTTTATGGACTGGATAAGTCATTGTTTTTTCAGTATGTAGATTGGGTTAAAAATATGCTGAGTCTAAATTTTGGTGTATCTTTTGTGAGCGGACAAGATGTTAGCACCGATATACTAAAAAGATTGCCGGTTACTTTAACCATGAATTTCATAGCCCTTATTTCTGTTTTTATTTTATCATTATACCTTGGCATAAAAGCGGCTCTTGCGTATGAGAAAAAAACTGATTATATCATTCGTCAAATATCTTTAGTCTCTTTTTCAATGCCATCGTTCTATCTGGCACTTCTTTTTATCATATTTTTCTCATTAAAATTAGACCTTTTCCCAATATCCGGACTTCACTCTCTGGAAGAAAAAACTGGATTTGCAAATTATCTTGACATGGCTTGGCATTTAGTTCTGCCGATAAGTGTTATGATATTTCTAGGGCTTGGAAGTATGATAATATATATTCGCTCTTTAACTTTAGAGATTATGAAAAGCGATTATTATTATTTTGCATTGTCGAGAAATTTGAGTAAAAAAGAGTTGTTGAGATATTACATTTTACCAAATTTACTTCCGCCGATTGTTACGCTTTTAGGGCTTTCTCTTCCTGGACTCCTGGGTGGAAGTGTAATCTTGGAATCAATTTTTGGCATAGAAGGGATGGGGCAACTCTTTTACATGAGTGCTCTCAGCCGTGATTATCCTATAATAATGGGCACTTTGATGATAACGTCGTTTTTAACACTTTTGGGGAATATGTTTGCGGATTTAATTCTTTTGAAATTAAATCCATATATGAAAAGAAAATAGATATTGTGTTGTTTTATCGGGCAAGAATTTTAAATAAATTCTGCCTCTAAAAGAGGCAAGCTTTAGTCGTCTCAGCGGCGCAAGCGAAGTAAAAGGGATTTTATTCCTTTTACGGATTATTAATTGAAGAGCGCATGAAGTGCATCGACACCGTCTTTGGCTTCTGTAACCTCTCCGGTTTCTTCATTTGTTTGAGTATCATTTTCTACAAGTTCTATGTTTAAGCCCGTTAGCATAGATGCCAAACGGATATTAATTCCGCTTTTACCGATAGCTTTTGATTTTTGATCAGAGGGAAGAGTGATAATTGCTTTTTCATTTTCACCTCTCTCATTTTTAACAATCTCTACATGTGAGATTATGGCCGGACTCATAGTACGAGAAACAAATAGTTCTGGTATGCTTGTATACTCAATACAGTCAATATTTTCACCGATGAGTTCTTGGCTTACTGCATTTATACGAACACCTTTAACTCCGACAGTAGCACCGACGGCATCAACTTGTGGATGTGTGCTGATAAGTGCGACTTTTGCTCTCTCTCCCGGGATACGGGCACATCTTTCTACGATAACTGTACCATCACCAATCTCTGGAACTTCTAATGCTAAAAGCTCTTCTAAAAATTTGGGGCTGGTTCGTGAGAGTTCTATTTGTATCCCGTTTTCTTTATCCATTCCCACACGGCGCACAACTGCTTTTATATGGTCGCCAACATTGAAGAATTCACCTTTTATACGACTTTTCATAGGAAGTAAGGCACGGATTTCATCTACTTCTACGTAAGTGTTATTTTGAGAATCAACTCTTGTAACACGACCGGAAACCAAAGTTCCGATTTTTGATTTGTACTTGTTAAAAAGTTCATCTTCTACAAGTCTTTGTATATGGTACTCTATTTCACGATGAAGTGATGCTGCTGCAGTTCTGCCATAATCTTCTAAATTATGCTCAATTTGAAGCTGGTCGTCAAGCTCTACCTGGTCATCATACTCCCTTGCATCAGTTATTGAGATATATGCCGGCGCAACCTCTTCGTCTAGTAGTCGTTCATCATCATCTTCTACTACAGTAATAGTTTGGACAACTTTAATGCTCTTGGCTTTCTTGTCTACTTGGGCTTCAAAAGCAAATTTATTATTAATAACTCTTTTTGCTGTTTGAATAAAAGCAGTTTTCAATGATTCAATAACTTGCTCAGGTTGAAGACCTTTTTCATGTGCAATTGCGTCGGCAATATCTAATATTTTTTCCATATTTGTATCCTAATTGAGGGTCGTTTCACAAAAAATAAATATAAAGTTTGGGGGATTTCTCGTGAAGAAATAACATTATATCTCAAAATCTATAAATTACTCTTTAAATATTTAATGCATTTTTTAGTAGAGTTTGACTATAATGCAAGACTTTTATAATAACGATAAGGATGAGTGATGGATTTAAAATTTGCGAGAACTGATATTGAGGCTAAGCCTAAAAAATTTGATTTAGAGAAGATGGAACAAACTGTTGAAAAAGAGAGTAGTGTAATTTTTTACTTTGATAAAGATAATTCACATAAAGATTTACTAGAACTTCAGGATTATTTTGAAGCAAAAGGTAAAAGTTTTTATATGAGTGAAGTTAAATTCGGTCTTTCAGATAATGAGTACATGTACCAAGTACACATCATAAAATAAAGATTAACTATGTCTAAAAAGTTGTTTATTGAAACTTTAGGTTGTGCTATGAATTCTCGTGACAGTGAGCATATGATTGCAGAACTTCGTGAGAAAGAGAATTATGAAGTAATTGATAATTTTGCTGAAGCTGATTTGATTTTAATAAATACCTGTTCAGTGCGAGAAAGACCTGTACATAAACTTTTTTCAGAGCTTGGCGGTTTTAATAAAAAGAAAAAACCAGGGGCAAAGATAGGTGTATGTGGATGTACAGCCTCACATTTAGGTGAAGAAATTATTAAAAGAGCGCCTTATGTCAATTTTGTTTTAGGTGCCAGAAATGTATCTAAAATAAGTGAAGTGTTGCATAGAGATAAAGCTGTTGAGATAGATATCAATTATGATGAGTCAGAATTTGCTTTTAACGACTTTCGTTCATCTCCATATAAAGCTTATATAAACATTTCAATAGGATGCGATAAGTCCTGTACATATTGTATTGTTCCTAAAACTCGCGGTGATGAGATTTCTATTCCCGACAGTTTGATAATTCAAGAAGCAAGAAAAGCTGTAAATGCCGGAGTAAAAGAAGTTTTTCTCTTGGGACAAAATGTAAACAACTATGGTCGCAGATTTTCAGGCGACCAGGAAAAAGTAAACTTTTCAGAACTGCTTAGAAGATTGAGCAAAATCGAAGGTCTAGAGAGAATCCGCTTCACCTCACCACACCCTTTTCACATGGATGATGAATTTATAGAAGAGTTTTCAACTAATCCTAAAATATGCAAATCAATGCACATGCCTCTTCAAAGCGGTTCTACAAAAGTTTTACAGGATATGAAACGAGGCTACACAAAAGAATGGTTTTTAAATCGAGTTTTTAAACTAAAGAGTATGTGTCCCGAGGCTACAATCAGTACAGATATTATTGTCGGATTTCCAGGCGAGAGCGATGAGGATTTTGAGGATACACTTGATGTCATGAAAAAAGTAAAATTTGACCAAATATTTTCCTTTAAATATTCTCCTCGACCTGAAACTGAAGCTGAGCATTTTACAAATGTTGTTGATGAAGAGATTGCATCTGCAAGGCTTACAGTTCTTCAATCTTTAAACAACGAGATTATAGACGAGAAAAATACAACGCAAACCGGAAAAGTTTATAGAGTTTATTTTGAAGAGTTGTTAAAAGATTATTTTGTATCGGGCAAAAGTGATAACAATATTATCGTTAAAGTTAAAGGCTCTGATGAACTTCTGGGTCAATTTAGAGATGTTAAAATAACTTCTATCGGAAGAACAATTTTAACAGGTGAAGTAGTTGCTTAAAAAAGTACTTCGCTTTCTTGCTTTAGTTTTAGTGCCTTTTATAGGTGCTTTGCTTATCAGGTTGTTGTACCTTACAAATAAAAAAGAATTTCACTCTCCGGATTCCATTACAGATGAACCGATTATTTTTGCTTGCTGGCATGGGGAACTTCTTATGCTTCCCTATTTATACTCCCATTACAGACAAACCCCACATGCAAAAGTATTAATATCCAGCCATTTTGATGGAATTTTAATCTCAAAGACAATAAGATATTTTGGGCTTGGTACAATAGCCGGTTCTACAAACCGTAATGCTTCAAGAGTTTTGATACAAGGGATTAAAAGTATAAAAGATGGTTATGATATAGGGATAACTCCCGATGGACCAAAAGGACCAAGACATGAGGTTGCCGATGGAATAGTTGTCATGGCGCAAAAGACTCAAGCTAAAATAGTTTTAGTTGAAATCAAGCCTACAAAGTATTGGCAGCTAAATAGCTGGGATAAGTTTACAATTCCAAAACCATTCGGTATAATAAAATATTATTCCACAGACTGTATTGATGTAAGCGGAATGGATTTAGAAGAGGCAAGAAATTTAATAAAAGAGGGGTTGCTCAAACATGAAAAGTAAACTGCTTATAATAATTATTGCCATTTCCTTGCTCTTTTTTATGTGGGTATATTTTTTACTCAATCCCTCCTATGATAAATCCGTTAGAGCTAAATATTACTATGAGATTGGTGAGTATAAAGAAGCTTTATCTTTAGCCAAAGAAGCATTTTCTCTAGATGTTTATAACCGTATGGCATCAACAATTATGGCGCAATCTATAACTTCTATGAAATATGTTTCATACATAGAGATGGCTAAAAAATATATGCAAAGTATCAATGAGATAGCCATGCATGATGTTGTATCAGATGCAGACAAAGCTAAAATAAGACTGATGTGTAAAATAATGATAAGTTCATATATTAAGCTTGCTCCAAGTGTCATTACAGATAAAGATTTAACTAAAGATGCAGCAAAATATAATGATGGATTTGAGAGCCTTCTTGAAAAAATTAATAAATAAATTTCAGATTTCCTTTTTGGAATCTCTTGAAAAGATAAGAGGTTATTCTGACTTGACGATAAAAAGTTATGATGAAACTTTGAATGAAGCTTTTAGACATATTGAAATATTTGAAGAAAAAAATAATATAGTTTTTAACCTTATGCCATACCGCATAAAAATAGCATCTTTAAATCCAAAAACAATCAGTAAAAAACTCAGTGCAATCCGTTCCTTTACCCATTATTTAAATGACAACAATTTTAAAGTTATTTTAAAAGCTGATGAAAGTATAAAAATAGCTAAAACACTTCCAAAGCCAATCTCGCATGAACACATACTTGAAGCTTTAGAATATGCAGAGCCTGAGGATAGACTTATTGTTGTGATGCTTTATACTTTGGGTTTAAGAATATCAGAATTAGCATCATTAAGACTTGACGATATTTCGTCCGAATGGATTAGGGTTTTAGGTAAAGGAAATAAGCAAAGAGATATACCGCTGATAGCTTCCACGAGAGAGTTAATCAATGAATTTTTGGCTCATAACACTCCAAAAAAATTTCTTTTTGAAAAAAAAGGCGAAAAATTAAGCGAAAATAGTCTAAGATATATCGTAAATAAAGCGTTTAAGAGAGTCTCTTTGAAGGTAACTCCACATCAACTTCGCCATTCATACGCAACAGTTCTTTTGAATCATAATGCGAGGATTGCTGATGTTAGTGAATTACTGGGGCATTCATCCATGGCTACAACGCAAATATATACGAAATTGGGTAGTGCCTTGAAACAACAAAATTACAACAAAGCACATCCTCTTTGCATGGAAGAAAAGTAGTGGCGGGGATGTGCAATGCTAAGTAAACTTTTTGAATCTTTATATCTTAAAGTATTTGTAAATATTGTTATAAGCCGCACGCAAACTTCCGTTTATATAGAAATAAGTAATAAAAAAGGTGTTTTAAACCACGCTGAAGAAGTTTTTGATACTACAACCATAAACGATAAAATGCAAGCATTTATAAATTCATATACACAAGAAACACCATTTAATTATATATCGCTCTTAGACACATCAGAGTTTCAGGGTGCTGCTCCTACTTGTTCTGCTAAAGATTTTTCTAAGTTTTTTGATGCAGATTCTTCAAAATATTTATGCTACCTTAATAAATGGGCCGCTTACACATCAAAGTCAGATTTACAATTAGTAAAGAAAGAGTATTCTAAAATAGGGTTAGATTTTATATTTTCACCTTTTACCATTTTGGCTAGATTTTTTAAAGACAAAATTGATAAAACAGCAGCTATGTATATACTTGTCGAAGATGGCTGTGTCTCTTTGGCAGTATTTAATGATACAGAATTATTATATGCTGACTATAAGCGATTCAAACATGCTGAAGTGGCAGAATATTCGCTGGAGGATGATGCTTCCTCAGATGATGACACTTTAAACTTTAATGGAAGTATCGATTTAGATAATATGGACACGGATATTAATATGGGTGAATTAGATGATTTTGCTGACATTGGTGATATTGAAGATTTAGATATGCTTGAAGATATGGATGATTTTTCTGAAATTAAAGATAAACATGTAGAAGAATTAACAACAGAAAAAAATACTGGTGCAGAAATGAGTGATACAGAAACTTTCGGCGAAGATTATGAGCGTTTTTTGCTGATACAAAGTTCTGTAAATCATTTTTATAAAGATGATAAATTTGAGAGTATATTTATTGAAAAAGTCTTCATTGCAGATGGCATAGACAGTGGTTCTGAATTGAAAAAATATCTTGAAGAAGAGATGTTTTTAAGTGTTATAGTACGCCGTATTGATTTAAGTGCTGAACTTTGTGACTTAGCAAAGGCGGAACTAAAATGAAATATAGTTTTATCAGCCCAAGGAAAAAAAGTATTTTAAGCTCAGATATGCTGCTGGTTTTTATATTTTTTGGCATCACCCTTTTTATGTTATTTGCGACTTACACTTTTTTACTTGTAAAAGATTATAGCTTTATACAAGATAGAGAATACGCATTTGAGCAACTCACAGTGCTAAATACAGATCAGACTAAAATGCAAGAAAGAATTAAATTTATAAAAGAAGAACAGTTACTAAGTGAAAAAATCTATACACAAAATACGGTATTAAAAGATTCTATTGCTAATTTATTTGATTTAGTCCCACAAAGAATCACTCTCTCCGAAGCTAAGTTGCTCAAAAATGGTCTTATACTCTACGGCATAACCCCAAATAAAGATATTTATAGTTTTATGTTGCAAGCACCACTTAGATCTATCTTTACAACCACCTACAGTAGCTTTTTCCCTGCTGACAATGGATGGTTGAGATTCGTATCAACAAACTATCTTGAGGAAAATACTTTAGAGAAAAAAAATTTAAAACCAAAAGTGGATGAGGAAGCAGATTATGAAGATTAATATCTCTCGTCAAAATATATTTCTTTTGGTCATGGCTACAGTTTTACTGCTTTTTGTATTATTATTTTCATTCATTGCTCTTATTCCTAAAGGAAAAGAATATCGAGAACAAAGAACTGATTTAAGAAAAGTACAAAGAGAATTGAAACGACACGAAGATTTCAATGATATGACGTTTGAAGAACTTAAAAAACTTCAATCTGACAGCAGACATATTATTGAAGCATTTGATGCAACTTTTAGTGCCCAGAGATTTGAGCTGCAAAATAAAAGTTATTTTAACTCTCTAACACTTTCTAAAATCTCACAAAGGACTGATGAAGATGGATTTGCAGTCTATGAAGTAAACACAACTTCTCAAATAAATTCTCCAAAAGTTTTTTATGATTTTTTAGATGCGATAAATAAGGGAGATTGGATAATCGGGATTAATTTTCCAATTAGCTTCAAAAGAGAAAATGATCTGATTCGTTCCACTTTTACGATGAAAGTTTATTGTACTAAAGATGATTCGCCTGAGTCAAATAACACAGTTGATGCTAATGCAACAGCTCTTTAATCTTTAAAAAAGCTTTCTCATCTTTAAATAGATAAGGTCTGAGTTTAGGCTCTATCTTTAAAATCCTGCACTCTTCTTTAAAACTTTTTGGCAAGATAGTTTCTTCACTATTATATGGTAAGATAAATACAAAACCTCTATCTTGATTTATAACAAAACTTCTTCCTACCACTACTGTTGTCTCAGTTTTTAAAAATTCTCTTTCGCTGGAACTTAGCATGTAGAGTTTTGATTTTAGAACCTTGTCAATCGCATAGATATCTGCTCTTTTGTTTTGTGAACTCTTAAAATAAGCAAGCTCATTCACCGTTTTTATCTCTATCTCTTCAATCAGGCTTTTTCTGTCTTCATCAATATATTCAAAGCTTTTTTTGATTCCATCAAGATATTTCTCTATTAAAGGGAGAGAGTGGTTGTGTCTAAACTCATTTCGTTTAATGTCTACATCTAAATTAGTTTCATCTTCAAAGTGTTGAATCTTATTTGCATGAAGATAGACCAAAAGCTCTTTTTTGTCCAGATGCAAAAGGGGACGGATGAGCGTATATCCAGCTCTTTTTTGGAACTTTTGCATTCCGGCAATCTCGGCACAACCGGCACCTTTGCAAAATTGCATAAGCATCCACTCAAACCTGTCACCAAGATGGTGTGCTGTTAAAAGGTTTTCATAGTGGTATTTCTCAATAAGTTCTTCAAAGAATTTATATCGTATCTCTCTGGCTTTTGATTCAAAATTTCTTTCTATTTTAGGGGCTTTATAAACATGACATGTAAGATTGTGCCTTTTTGCCAGTTCATGAGCATAGTGTACTTCTTCTTTACTTTGCTCTCTTATGCCATAATCAACGATGGCTATATCGAACTTTATATTGTTATTTATGAGTATAAAAAAAAGGGCGGTGGAATCAGCCCCGCCGGAGAATGCCAAAAGGTTTTTTTTATCCCTTAGCGAATCGAGAGTAGAATTTTCAAGCATTATCTACAGTGGCAGTTAAAATGCTGCCAACAAGTTCTGTAACTTTGGCTTTATAAATCATGCCAAATTCCAACTCTTCATCGCGGGTTCTGTCATTGACATAAATCTCACCATCAATCTCAGGCGCCCAGAGAAGTTTTCTCGCACTAAGCAGATATTCATGCTCGTCACTCTCTCCATCTATGACAAGTTCTATATCTGTCCCAACTTCATTTTCAAGTGATTTTTGCATCACTTCATCAGTAATAGCTCCTAAAATTTCTGCTCTTGACGCTATGACATCAGCCGGAATTTTTTCAATCATCTCGTAAGCCGGAGTTGTTTCCTCATCAGAGTAAGAAAAAACATTGATTCTGTCAAAGCCGAATTGTTGCGCAAATTCACACATCTCCTCAAACATGCTCTGTGTCTCACCCGGATGTCCGACTATAAAACTTGTTCTCACAAAAGAGTTCGGCAGACTTTTCATGAAATCTAAAAGCTCGATAGTCTTTTCTTTTCCAAATCCTCTTTTCATGATGCGGAGCATGTCGTCGTTTATATGTTGAATCGGCATGTCAAAATAGTTATGAAAAATTTCACTTTTTGCAATGTTTTTAAGAAGCGATAGAGTTGTTGTAGAAGGGTAAAGATAAAGGATTCTAGCACTTTTTACTCCATCGATAAGCTCTATTCTCTGTATAAGTAAACTAAGTCCATCTTTTATATTTTGGTCTCTTAGGTATGAACTGCTGTCTTGTGAGACAAAAGAGAAATCATAGTAACCTTTTGCTACTAAACCTTCAACCTCTTTAGCAATGGAATCTAGATTTCTTGAGTTCAGTTTCCCTTTAAAAGATGGAATCGCACAAAAACTACATGTCTGGTTACAACCCTCGGAGAGTTTTATATAAGCATGGTAAGTTGACCCAGTTACAACCCGCTCAGCTCCGTCTATTAAAAATACCGACTCACTAAAACGGCTCTTTTTCTCACTCAATAGTTCATCTATTTTGTCATAATCTCCAACGCCCGTGAAGATATCTACTTCTGGCATATCTTTTGCCAGCTCCTCTTTGTATCGCTCGCTCAAACATCCAGCCATAACCAAAAGTGAATCCTCTTTTCTCGAATCATGAAGATTTAATACCGTATTGATTGATTCTTGCTTTGCAGCATCGATAAATCCGCATGTATTGACTATGATAACATCTGCATCTTCTTGGTCATCCGTTAGTTGAAAGTTTTGAAGTTTGCCCATCATAACTTCTGTATCAACAAGGTTTTTTGTGCATCCAAGGGACACAATGTGGAGTTTTTTGCTCATGTTTACTACTTTTTTTAGCGACATTATACAGTATAATAACTTTATGAAAATATATGATGTGATTATTCTTGGTGGCGGTGCAAGCGGTTTGATGTGCGCTGCGCATTTAGATAAAAAATTGGCTGTTGGAATTGTGGATAGTAATGATAAAGTAGCAAAAAAACTAAAAATATCTGGTGGCGGAAAGTGTAACATTACAAATACAAATGTCAGTGCTGATAATTTTGATGGGGATTTAAACCTTGTATCAGATGCTCTGCAAAGCTTTTCAAAAGATGATTTACTTGAGTTTTTGCAAAAAAATGGTGTGAATCTAGAAATTAGAAAAAACCGTTATTACTTCTGCAGAGACAGTTCAGATGAAATTATCGGTGTTTTGAAAAACAAGAGTGCACATGCAGAAATGCTTTTAAATAGAGATATTTTAGAAGTAAAAAAGAACGACGACATGTTCGAGATTAAAACCTCCAAAGGAAGTCTAAAAACAAAAAAACTTGTAGTAGCAACCGGCGGGAAAAGTTATCAAACTTTAGGGGCCAGTGATATCGGGCTAAAAATCGCAAAAAATTTTGGACTAAAAGTAAAAGAATTTTCACCTGCACTTGTCGGCATGACACTTCAAAAAGATCAGTTCTGGATGAAAGAGTTAAGTGGTCTGAGCTGTTATGTAAACATAAAAGTAAATGACAAAATATTAAAAGAGGAGATGCTTTTTGCGCATCGGGGCATAAGTGGACCGGCAGTTCTTTCAGCTTCGCTTTACTGGCAAAAAGGAAATATGAGTATAAATTTTTTACCGGATGATAATATTTTTGACTTAATCAAAGGAAGCAAAAAACTGCTAAGCTCTGTTATTCCTCTGCCAAAAAGGTTATCAAAAGCAATCTTGGATGCCTTACATGTAGAAGATATGGAGTGTAAAAAAATATCTTCACTCATGAAAGAAAAGCTAGAAAAGATTCATGACTACCAATTTGCTCCAGCAGGTAATTTCGGTTTTACGAAAGCAGAGGTAAGCCGCGGCGGGGTTATAGGAAGTGAACTTGATTTTAAGTCTATGCAGGCTCGCCATGTGGAAAATCTGTATTTCATAGGTGAAGTGGTGGATGTGACAGGTGAACTGGGCGGTTATAATTTTCAATGGGCATTCAGCAGTGGAATGATTTGTGCAAGAGCAATAAATATATGAATTATTTGAATGTTACTCTAGAAAAATTAAAAGCTGGCGAAAATGTATTTTTAACGGGCGGTGCAGGTGTTGGAAAAACTACTATCACCAGAGAAATAATAAAAGCTTACGAAGAAGATGCAAAAAAAGTTGCCAAACTTGCATCAACTGGGATGGCGGCTACACTCATAGAAGGCCAAACCCTGCACAGCTTTTTAGATCTTGGCATCGCACCTGACTTGAAATCATTAGAGTTAAATGGCAAGTTAGAGATAAGTAAAAAGATTAAAAAACTCATTCACAGTATGGACCTAGTTGTCATAGATGAGATTTCCATGGTGAGTGACACTTTGCTGGATATGATAAATCTTAGACTTCATCAAGCTGATTTTAAAGGCTCACTTCTAGTTGTTGGAGATTTTTTACAACTTCCTCCGGTTGTTCGTGGATATGGCGAAGTCAGATTTGCTTTTGAATCCTTGACTTGGGTTAAATTTGATTTTGTAAAAGTAGAATTGACTCATATATACAGAACAGATGATGCGAAGTTTATAGAGCTTTTAAACAATGTCAGATATGGTTATATAAATGAAGATATACACAATCATTTAAACGAGTATATTAAACCTTTAGGCGATGATTTAAGTGAGTTTACTTTTCTTTTTGGCAAAAATGAGACAGCTGCGCGACATAATAAAGTTCAACTTAACTTTATAGATAATGAACTTTTTGTAAAAGAGGCACAGGTTATTAAACATGTAAAAAGTACTAAAGATAGTGAGATTGAACGATACATGAGCGATGCTCGAATAGAAAAAGAGTTGGAGCTTAAAATAGGTGTTCCGGTTCTTTTTACAAGAAATTCTTGGAATTATTTTAATGGTGAGAGAGGCGTTGTTGTAAATATAGACAATAACTTTGTGTATGTACAAAAGAGTGACGAAAAGGTTGTAAAACTAGAAGCTACTGCACAATCAAAAGCCATGTGGAAAGAAAAAATAATAAATGGCAAAAAAGAGATGGTTGAAGAGAGTATTTTTAGTGTTTATCAGTTCCCGATAAAACTGGCATTTGCAATCACAATCCATAAATCTCAAGGAATGAGTATCATGGATCTGATTATTGAGACAAATGAGATATTTGCGCCATCACAGTTTTATGTAGCACTCTCAAGAAGTTCAAATCCAAAAAGATTAACTTTGATAGCACCAAGAAAACAATGGTACGAACTTGCTTTTGTAAATAAAAAAGCTTTAGAATTTGTAAGATGATATAATAATAAGTATATTTGGAGAAAAAATGAAAAATTTAATTTTTATAACTTTGATTTTAGCAGGGGTAGTTTTTAATGCATGTTCAACAAAAGATGACAACTACTACAACAGAGCAAATAAAGCTTCGGAAAAATCTTTGGATGGGCTGGAGAGAGAATTCAAATAACTCTCACATGTAGTGAGAGTTAAAAAAGTAGTTACAGATCGTTTTCGTGTTTTGCTAAGTATTCAGCAACACCTTCAGTCGATGCTTTCATACCTTCGTCACCTTTTTGCCAACCAGCAGCACATACTTCACCATGCTCATCAGTAAACTGCATTGCATCCACCATACGAATCATTTCATCAATGTTACGACCAAGCGGCAAGTCATTGATTACTGCATGGCGAACAATTCCTTTACCATCAATCAGGAATGATCCGCGAAGTGCTACAGCTTCACCGAAAAGTACATCATAATCTTTAGAAATTTGTTTTGTAAGGTCAGCTACAAGAGGGTATTTGATACGGCCGATACCACCGTTGTTTACCGGAGTCTCTCTCCATGCAAAGTGTGAAAATTGAGAGTCAACAGAAACCCCGATTACATTTACGCCACGGCTTTTAAAATCTTCTATTCTATGAGAAAATGCAATGATTTCTGAAGGACATACGAATGTAAAGTCAAGTGGGTAAAAGAAAAGTACTGTACCTTTTTCACCAAAGTTTTCTGATAATTTGAAGTTCTCGACGATTGAGCCGTCTGCTAAAACTGTTGTTGCCGTAAAATCTGGAGCTGGGTTTGTTACTAACATATATATATCCTTGTTTTTTGATGTGGTAATTCTAACTAAACTAAATTAATAAACTTCTGATTTTATAAATAAGTAAAATTATTTAAAGAAAATTTTTATCTTTTAATTATCTTGTCTTTCTCACACATAAAAGAGTATTTTTAATATTTTTAATATTCTTAGCTATAATTTCATCGATTTATGAGGCTTGACCTTATATTTCAATAAGGAAAATCGATGACAAAAGAGTATATATTTACTTCAGAGTCTGTAACAGAAGGGCACCCTGATAAGATGGCAGATCAAATCAGTGACGCAATTCTGGATTATATTATTGAGAATGATAAAAATGCCAGAGTCGCGTGCGAAACTCTGGTGTCTAATGGTTTTTGTGTAATAGCAGGCGAACTGAAGACTACGGCTTATGCCCCAATGCAAGAGATTGCAAGAAGAGTTATCCAAGAGATTGGATATACAGATGCAACTTATGGTTTCGACTATCGCTCAGCTGCGGTTTTAAACGGTATAGGGGAACAATCTCCTGATATTAATCAGGGTGTTGACCAAGCAGATGGTGAAATAGGTGCAGGAGATCAGGGCTTAATGTTCGGCTATGCATGTCGTGAAACGGATGTTTTGATGCCTTTACCGATTTATTTGGCGCATCGCCTCACTCAAAGACTAGCCCTGGTTCGTAAAGAGGGAATTGTCCCATATCTTCGTCCAGACGGTAAAGCACAGATTAGTGTTAAGTATGTAGGCGACAAACCTGTTTCAGTTGAAACTGTAGTTGTTTCAACCCAACATGCACCTGATATTTCTCAGGAAAAAATTCATGAAGACATTATTAACGAAGTTATAAAACATGTTATTCCAAAGGAAATGATGAGTGAAAGTACCGTTTTTCATATAAATCCAACTGGAAAATTTGTAATCGGCGGACCTCAAGGTGACGCTGGATTAACCGGCAGAAAAATTATAGTAGATACCTACGGCGGAAGCTGTCCTCATGGAGGCGGTGCTTTTAGTGGTAAAGATCCTACAAAAGTTGACAGAAGCGCGGCTTATGCCGCTCGTCATGTTGCTAAAAATCTTGTAGCAGCCGGAGCATGTGATAGAGTAACTATTCAAATTGCTTATGCTATTGGTGTAGTTCAGCCGGTTTCAATTATGGTAGATACGCATGGAACAGGTAAAGTAGATGAAGAAAAAATTGAAGAATGTGTGAAAGAACTTTTTGATTTATCTCCCAAAGGGATAATTGAATCACTTGATTTACTCCGTCCGATTTATAGAAAAACAGCGGCTTATGGTCACTTTGGAAGAGAAGAAGAGGGTTTTAGCTGGGAAAAAACTGATAGAGTAGATGATATAAAAAAATATCTATTTCTTTAATCTGCATCAACTTTTTTACGGCGAGTTTCTTCGTCGTAAATATATATTTCAAAATTTCTATTTCATTCATAAAATGTAACTTTCTCATACACTTTCATTTTAAAAAAACAATTTTTAGCTACTTTTAAAAATCTTCTGTTATAGTTATCTAATCAAAATTTAGGAGAAGATAATGGCAGTAATAATTAATGATACTTGTATCAACTGTGGTGCTTGTATTGATGAGTGTCCAGTAGAAGCAATCGTAGATGAAGATGATAACCCGACTGGTGAAGAGATTTATTATGTGTATGGTAATAAATGTGTAGAATGTGTTAGTCACCACGACGAGCCTGCTTGTGCAACTGCATGTCCTACTGAGGGTTGTATTACTTGGGATGCTGTTGGTGAAAGTCCATCACATCGTGATGATATAACAGACGAACAACGCTCAAACCACGAGCCAGTTGTAGAATAGTTTAAAGCACCATTTGGTGCTTTAGCTTGCCATATTTTTTTATTTAAAGAACTTTGCCTATATTTTTTAACCCCAATACTTTCCATAAAACACACAAAAAAAACTCATTTAAAGTAAATTACTGATTTTTTAGCTACAATTCCACTCTAATTTTATATATCTATAGGAGATTTAATGGAAAGAACATTATCAATAATTAAACCAGATGCAGTAGCAAAGGGTGTTATAGGTAAAATTTTAGATCGTTTTGAAAGTAATGGCCTAAAAATAGCAGCAACAAGAAAAATACAACTTTCTCGTGGAGATGCTGAAGCTTTTTATGCAGTTCATTCTGAAAGACCTTTTTTTAATGACTTAGTTGACTTTATGATCAGTGGTCCAGTTGTTGTAAGCGTTCTAGTTGGTGAAAATGCTATGGCTAAAAACCGTGACTTAATGGGAGCTACTAATCCTAAAGAGGCTGAAGCTGGTACAATTCGTGCAGATTTTGCTGAAAATATAGATGCAAATGCAGTTCACGGAAGTGACTCTGTTGAAAATGCAGCTGTTGAAATTGCATTCTTTTTCTCTGAGAGAGAAATTTCTTAAGTAAAACAGTTGAAAGTTACACTGAGAAAAATTGGTAATACACCATTAGATTTTGATATAAATTCTGATAAAATAACTTTTAAAGGTTATTTGCAGTATCATTCTGGCAAATTAATTTTGTTAAAAGCAAACTTAAATGGCTTAGTTGAAGTAGAATGTAATAGATGTGGCAAAGAGTTTACTCTACCTGTCAATGAAGAAATAGAATTTTTTATTTCTGATGGTATTTATGAAGATACAGATAATATTGAAATTGATGTTATAGAATCTTTGGACTCTGTAGCCGATTTAGATGAGATATTAGAATCTGAAATTGAACTTATTAAAAGTGATTATCACAACTGTGATAATTGTAAAGATTCTTAAAGATAAGAATAGTAATAAAAGTAAAACAGGACTTGATTCCTT